>JBIOUT010000047.1:0-7587 GCA_044867365.1 Candidatus Eiseniibacteriota bacterium
CGGCGGCGTCGACGATGCCGGGGCCGGGATCGAGGCGATAGGCAAAGCGGGCGCCGGACGCGATCTTCTCGACGACCGAGTTGTGGAAGACATGCCCGCGAAGATGCGCACCCGCGGGGGCGATCGGCGTGTCCTCGGCGACCTCGACCTCCACATAGGCGATGGCCTGGCGTGCTCCCATGCGGACGTGGCCGTCGAGAACTCCGACCATGGCGCGCCGCCGGCCGCCCGCACCGGCGATCGACCGGCAGAGGTACATGAGGCCACCGCACTCCGCATAAATCGGCATGCCGGAGGCACTAGCAGCGGCGATCTCCAAACGGAGCGGCACATTGGCTTCGAGCGCGTCCAGGTGGCGCTCGGGAAAGCCGCCGCCGAGATAGAGGCCGGCGACTCCCGGCGGCAGCGATTCGTCACGAGTGGGAGCGAAGGGGACGAGCTCGGCGCCGGCCGCGTCGAAGGCATCGAGCGTGTCTTGGTAATAGAACCCAAACGCCTCATCGCGGGCGATGCCGATGCGAACCTCGCGGCGCGCCGCCGAAAGCTCTTCGTCGGATGGCGTCGTGAGCGAAGCCGCCGGGAGGGGAGGTGCGGCGGCGGCGACCCCGAGCAGCGCATCGACATCGAGATGGGCGCCGATCGCGGAGGCGAGATCGCGAAGCGCCTTTCCCGCCGTTCCCATCTCCCAGGCGGGGACGAGGCCCAAGTGCCGCTCGGGCAATCGCAAGCGCTCCTCGGCGGGGACGACGCCGAGGACCGGGAATCCGACCTGGGCGAGCGACTCGCGACAGGCGGCGGCATGCCGCTCGCCCACCACTCGATTGAGGATCACCCCCGCCACTTGGACATCCGGATCGAACATCCGATAGCCGAGGACCGCCGCTCCGGCCGAGCCCGCCATGGCGAAGACATCGAGGACGAGCACGACCGGCAGTCCGAGCCGCTTGGCGATATCGCCGCTCGTGGTGCCGCTCTCTCCCGAGCCGGCGCCGTCATAGAGTCCCATCATTCCCTCGACGACCGCGATGTCGGCGCGCCGGCGCATCGCCCGCAGGAAGGTCGAGACCAGCCGGTCTCCCGGCATCATCCAGCCGTCGAGGTTGTAGCAGGGCCGTCCGGTGATGGCGGCATGGAAGCTCGTGTCGATGAAATCCGGGCCCACCTTGAATGGCTGCACCTTGAGTCCGCGCTCGCTGAGCGCCGACAAGAGCCCGAGGGTGATCGTGGTCTTGCCGACTCCGCTCCGCGGTCCGGCGATGAGAAGGCGTCGCATGTCCCGAGGATAACGCGACTCGGGAGCGACCGCAGCCCTCGAGCCCGCGCTCAGGGCGCACGCACGACTACCCGCTCCGGATCGGCGGGGCCGAGCGCAATCAACTGGGATCGGGTATCAGCAAGACAGTGAGCAAGACGATCCGGCTCGCTCCCGGCTCCGCGCGGGGCAAAGACGGCGAGGAGAACACTGCTTGTCCCTTCGCGCACGCGGGTCCGAAAAGAATCCGAGGTTGGAGCGCCGAAAGGACCGAGGTTGTCATGCAACGCCGGGCGGCTCTCCAGGTTGACCCATGCCTTGCCGAGCCCCGGATAAGCGGCGCCGGGGCCGCCGATTTCGAGACGGATGGATCCCTGAATCGCCGCCCGATCATAGAGACCCATGGGCAAGAGCCAGCGCAGAGAGCAGAGATTGATGATGTCGACGATGTTGTTGACCGTGGAGATCCCCTTGTCCTTGAGCACCCGGCGGAGGAGCGCCTCGGATGACGGGCGAGTCCGGGTGGGATCGATGCCGAGGGCGCTGAATAGTCTCCGAACCGCCGCGACCTCGGGGATGTCGGCGAAGGAGGCGTCGCCATGGGTGTCGCGATGGCGCCGGGCGACCTCGTCGAGCGCACGGGTGATGGGCTCGCCCGCAGGGCCGACCGCGAGCCCATCGGCGGCGAGCAGTCCGATCTCGACGATATCGGCGAGCCCGGACGAAACCTCAAGGTCAGGGATGTCGAGAAGCATGGCTCTTGTCGGGGTGAGTCCGGTTCCCTAGTCTCTGCCGTCCATGGGTGATGCAGCATTCGATGCCAAGGAGGTGGTGATCCTCCGCGATCTCGCCGAGCGCACGGCGCGGCGGGCGGGTAAGTATCTCCGCAACCGCTTCGGCGATGCCGGCAAAGTCGGCCACAAGGCGAGCGCCATCGATCTCGTGACCGAGGCGGACCGCCAAGCCGAGGAGATCGCCATCGCCGCTATCCGTCGTGAACGTCCGGGAGACGAGTTTCTCGCCGAGGAAGGCGGCGGCGAGGGCGGGAAAGGCGGCAATGGATCAGGTGCTCGCGTGCGCTGGATCATCGATCCGCTCGACGGTACCACCAACTATGCGCGAGCGTTTCCGATCTTCGCGGTCTCGGTGGCGGCCGAGATCGGCGGCGAGCTCGCCGCCGGCGCCGTCCATGTGCCGATGCTCGACGAGCTCTTCACCGCGGTGCGGGGCGGCGGGGCCACAGTCAACGGCCGCCGGATCCACGTCTCGCAAGTAGCCGACCTCGAGGGGAGCTTTCTCGCCACCGGCTTCCCCTATGACATTCGCGACAACCCCGACAACAACCTCGATCATTTCGCGCGCTTCTCGCTCCGGGCTCTGGCCATCCGCCGTGCAGGCGCAGCCGCGGTCGATCTCTGCTATCTGGCCTGTGGTCGCTTCGACGGTTTCTGGGAGCTCCGGCTCAAGCCCTGGGATCTGGCGGCCGGCATGCTCATCATCCGCGAAGCGGGAGGGCGGGTCACCGATCTCGAGGGGAATTCCTACCGTTTCGGCGCACCCGGGGTATGCGCGTCGAACGGCCTCATCCATGAGGCGATGCTCGCGGTTATCGGAGCAGTGCCATCTTCCGGGTGAGCGTCTCGCCGCCGGCGCGAAGGCTATAGAGGTAGATCCCGCTCGCCACTTCGACCCCGCGCTCATCGCGACCGTCCCAGCGCGCGGTATGGAGACCGGCGGGCAGCACCTCATCGACCAGTCGAGCGACGAGTCGGCCGGCGACATCGTAGACCGTGAGCACGACAAGTCCGCGCTCGGGGAGAGCGAAGGGGACGATCGTCGTCGGGTTGAAGGGATTGGGCCGGTTCTGAGCCAACCCGAGACGAAGCGGCACGACGACCTCGCTCTTCTCGACATGAACGGGCAGAAGGTTCAGGGCATGAGCCACCGCTTCGGCGCGAGTCACGCTGACGCTCACCTCACCTTCGTCCCGTGGATGGAGGCGAAGGGCGATCGGCGCCGTTTGTCCGGCGGCGAGGTCGGGCCCGGCTCCATTCCGCCGGAGCGCGACCACCAGGCGACCAGGGGCGATCGGCACGGGTGTGAGGGTCATGTTGCCGGCGTCGGGGCCGAGCACCGGCTCGGCGGTTCCGCCCTTGATCTCGATCTCGACCAGCACCCCAGCGAGCGGGAATCGGGAATCGACGGTGATTGGAACGAAGATCGCGCCATTCCCTGCGCTCATCTCGGTCGCTTCGCCCACTCCGACCGTCGCTCCAGCGGCACCCGCCACATTTGCTCCCACATCGATGAAGGGTCGCCCGCCCCCGGCGGCCTCGCTCGCCACCATCTCGTCCACTCCGCGCAGGAGATCGCAGAGATCGATTCTCTGGTCCGGGCCCGATCCGCTGCACTGCCCGCAGTCGGCGGCCAGGGTATCGGCTTCGCTTCCCGGCTCGGCGCCGACGATGATGCTTTCGACGCGGATGACCTCGTCGAGCGAGACGGTTCGTGAATTGTCGAAGTCCGCGCATCGCGCGGGTGGGATGAGGTCATAAAGGCCGAGCGGGAATGCAGTCTCGCCGACCACGTGCGATGCGGCGACGTCGCGCACCCTGAGCGCGGCGGTGAAGGTCTCCGGTCCGGTCACCTCCCAGGGGAAGATGCCGTCGTTCGCGGTGCTCGCGGTCAGGACCTCGACCGGGCCGCCGGGCTCTCGAACCAGCTCGATCGCCACCGAGTCGATCGCCCCGGTCGATAGCCACTGGATGTTCTGTGGCGAACCGATCCGCCACTGCACATGAGGAGTGGGAGCGGGGCTTGTCAGCGTGATCGTGCGATTGACGAGGGTGAACGGAGCGGAGTTCGCCCCCGCCGACGGCGGCATCACGTCCGACACCCGGATTTGCACCCCGGCGATCGTTGCCTGGAGCTCGGGCACCGTCCACAGCTCCTCACCATCATTCGGCGTCGAGGCGAAGAGGACCTGGCTCGGGCCGCCGCCGGGGGCGAGGAGCTCGATCATCACCGAGTCGATGTCGCCGACCGCCGTCCAGCGAATGGGATGCGTGGTGCTCTCCGACCATTCCTCGCCGGCGGCCGGTGAGACGACGGCGAACGAGCGATTCAAGATGACGAAAGGTGCACCCTCGACCGCAATCGTCGGGTCGCTCGCATGCTCCACGCGCAGCTGCGCCCCGGTCACGTTCTCGCTCACCTCGGGCACCGTCCAGACGACGCTCCCGGTATTGGGAATCGCCGAGGCGATCGCCTGCCAGGGATCGGCCGCCGCCAAGCGATAGCTCACCGTCACCTCGGGGATGATCCCGCGAGTCTGCCAGCGCAGGGTCGCCTGCCCGGCTTCGGTCAGACTGTCGGTCGGCCCCGGGTAGAGGACGGCAAGCGCCCGGTTGAGAACGATGAACGGATCCCCGTCATCGGTGATCGAGGCATTGTTCGAATCGGTGACCCGAATCTGGGCGTTCCGGTAGTCCTGGTCGACGAGCGGCACTGTCCACGCGAGGGTGCCGTTGTTCACAATGTTGTCGGCGATCTGAGTCCAGGGCAGAGACGGATCGAACCGATAGTCGACATCGACTCGCTGCAGCGAGCCTTCCCAATCCCAATCGATGGTGAAGGTCTCGGTCTCCGAAAGGCTGTCGGTCACCGTCGGACGCACGACATCGAGAACCCGGTTGAGGACGGTGAAGGGCTGAGAGACGGCAAAGACAATGTCGGGATCCGAGGCGTCGGCCAGACGAAGCTGGACATTGTCCTCTCGCTGATCGACGCGGATCACCGTCCAGATGATCTGTCCGACATCGGGCCACACCCCTCGATTCTGCAGCTGCCAGGGCGCGGCCGGGCCCAGTCGCGCCTCGAGTCGCACCGAGTCGAGGCAGGTCGAGTTCCAGCTCACCGGCACCGCATCGCCTTCGGTCAAGACCTCACCGCCCGCCGGGCGGACGAACTGGAGCGTCCGGTTGGTGAGAGTGAAGGGGGCCCAGATCGCCTGCACCTGCGCGTCGTCGGCTTGTTGCAAGCGAAGCTGGACTTCGCTGCTCGTTGCTCCGAGATCGGGAGCGTTCCAGATGTACGAGCCGACGTTCGGGAGATCGCTGACCACGCGCGTCCAGTTGGCGCCGGCGTTGGGTCGCCAGTCGAGATTCACCGCGGGCACGAGCCCCTGCGTGCCCCAGGCGACCTCAATCGTATCCGCTTCGCAGAGCACGGCGCCCGCCTGGGGCAGAGTCGAAGCGAGCACCCGGTTGAGGATGGTGAATTCGGTGCTTTGCCCTCGCGCCTCGTCGGCCGGCGGTGGGGCGAGGTCGCTGATCCGCACCTGGGTGTCCGGCTCGTTGGCCGTGACCTCGGGGGTGAACCAGTCGTAGAGCCCATCGTTCGGGGTCGAGGCGATCACCGTCTGCCAGGGATCGGCCGGGTGGTGATGGAACTCGATCTTCACGTTGTCGATTCGCCCAACCGTGGTCCAGGTGATCGGAGTCAGCGAGTGCTCGGAGATCTGTTGACCTGAGGTGGGCGCGGTGACGTTGATCGTCCGATTCTGGATGGTGAATTCGGGCGACTCGTCCATCACCGGGCTCTGCACCGCGGCGGCCTCGATGAGTCGAACCTGGGCGTGAACCGCGTCGGCGGCCACCCCGCCCACGAACCAGGCGTAGCTCTGATCGCTTGCCGGTACCGTGGCGATGTTCGTCCAGGCCTCCGCCGCATTCCGGCGGTACTGGACCCTGACGTCGCCGACGGGCCCGACCACGTTCCAGGTGATGTTCTGGGTCGAAGCTTCCGACCACACCGCATCGCCTCCGGGGGCGGTGACCTGCAGCGTCCGGTCGGCGATCGTGAACTCGCCGCTGATCGCCTCGGTAGCGGCGGGGTCGGCGGTATCGCGCACCCGCACCTGAGCGCGCGGCCGATCCATATCCACCTCGGCGACAGTCCACGCAAAGCTGCCGCCGTTCGCACCGTTGGCTACGCCGGTAGCGATGGAATGCCAGGTGTCGGCGGGGAACAGCCGATACTCGATGTTCACCTGCTCGATGAAGCCGACGCTCGTCCACCGGATCTCGGCTTGGGTGGTCTCGTAGAGCAGGGCTCCTGGAGCCGGCGCGGTGACGGCAAGAGTACGGTTCTGCACGGTGAAGGGATCGCTCAGATCGAATAGCGGCGCGCCGGTCGAGCGTTGAACCCGGACGACCGCGTTCGTCACGTTGGCATTTCCGATATCGGGGACGGTCCAGGTGATCTGGCCGGCATTCCCCGGCGCGTTGCCGACCAGGGTCCAGGGTGCGGTGCCGGTCGGGCTGAACTCGATCACCACGTTGGCGACATTCCCGGCGATCGTCCAGCGGATGGTCTGGTGCGAGCCTTCGGACCAGACGGCCCCGCTCGCCGGTGACGTGACGACAATATCGTTGATCGTCACCTGGGCGTTGTCGGTGGCCGTGAGATGAGATGGATCGGTCACCGTGAGCGCCGCCGTGTAAGTCCCGCCCGGGGCGTACGTGTGTCCCGGGTTCTCGGCGGTGGAGGTCGAGCCGTCACCGAAGTCCCAGCGGTAGGTGAGGACACCACCCTCGGGATCGTTCGACCCGGCGGAGCTGAAGAGGACCGCAACCCCGCGATCGCCGGTGTAGGGTCCATTGGCATCGGCCACAGGCGGGCGGTCGAGCGCGGCGGTCGTCTGATCGGTGCCGGTCAAGCGCCCGGGATCGGTGACAGTCAAGGTGACGGTGAAGGTGCCTCCGGCTGTGTATGTGTGCGTCGGGTTCGCGGCGGTCGACGTCGAGCTATCACCGAAGTTCCATAAGTACGTAATCGGGTCGCCATCCGGATCGTTCGATCCCGCGCTCGAGAAGCTGATCGGCTGGCCGAGGTTCGCCGAATAAGGCCCGTTCGCCTCGGCGATCGGCGGTCGGTTGACAACGGCCGAGGTCTGGTCGGAGCTCGTCAGTCCTCCGGGATCGCGGACGGTGAGGGTGACGGTGAAGGTGCCGCCGGTCGCGTAGGTGTGCGACGGGTTGGCGCCGGTCGAGGTCGAGCCGTCGCCGAAGTTCCACAGGTAAGTGAGCGCATCGCCGTCGGGATCGCCCGACCCGGCGCTCGAGAAGGCGATCGGTTGCCCCTGATTGCCGGAGTAGGGGCCGTTGGCGTCTGCGGCGGGCGGTCGATTGATGTGGGCCGAGGTCTGATCGGAGTCGCTCAATCCGGCGCGGTCGGTGATCGTGAGCGTGACATTGAACATGCCGCCGGTGGCATAGGTATGCGACGGATTGGCGGCGGTCGAGGTCGAGCCGTCGCCGAAGTTCCACAGGTAG
>JBIOUT010000048.1:0-3081 GCA_044867365.1 Candidatus Eiseniibacteriota bacterium
CCAAAATGGCCCACAGATATGAGTTACACTCCATGGCGCTGGCCAATCTCGGCTACTTGGCGCGAGCGGAGGCACGGCGCTCCGGTGACCCCCATCTCGCGCTCCAGGCCAGCCTTCGCCATCGAACGGGACCTCGCCGGTGCGGCGCTCAGCCAGGCTCTCCGTCTGCGACCCGATCCCCAGGTCCGCCGTGCGCTCAACGAGGTCTATGACCTGCCTCCCCTCCGGTAGAATGCAGCCTCGTCTTCCTCGACCGCTCCCGACATTCACGGCTCGGTGCCCGTTGCGGAGCGGCATGCGAACCCACTCGCTGGCCATGGAGGGTCGTTCTCATGGCGACCTCTGAACCACGCGCCACGCAAGGCGTGAGCTCCATTCTCCTCCCGGAGCTGAGATCGGTGATCGACGATCCGGCGACCGTGCGTGAGATCTTCGAGGAGCTTCATCCGGCGGACGGAGCCGAGCTCATCGCCGCGCTCTCGATCGACGAGGGACGACGAGTGATCGAGGCGCTGCCGCCGCAGGCGGCCGCCCCGGTGATGGCTCAGATCGACGCCGTTCACCGCCAGCGGATCCTGGAGGTGATGTCCAGGCCGGCGGCGGCGGCGGTGCTCGAGAGCATGGCGACCGACGACCGGGCGGAGACCCTGGCGCGTCTCGATGGCGAGTTGCGGCAGGAGCTGCTCCATCTCTTGAGCTCCGAGGCGCGGTCGGCGACCGAGGTGCGGTTGGCCCATGCCCCGGCCACCGCCGGGCGCCTGATGACCGATCGCTTCCAGACAGTGCCCGACACCGCGCGGGCCGGCGAGGCGCTCGAGCTCGCCCGCACCGGCGCCCACGCCGGCCGAGCGGTAACGACCCTCTTCGTCGTCGATCGCCTCGGCGTGCTGCGCGGCCGCCTGCTCCTGCGCCAGCTCCTCACCGCCACTCCCGGCACTCCGGTCGTGGAGATCATGGATCCGCCGATCTCGGTGCACGAGAACAGCGACCAGGAGCAAGTGGCCAAGATCATCGCCAAGTACGATCTATTGGCCGCGCCGGTCGTCGATGCCGCCGGCAGGCTTCTCGGCATCGTCACCATCGACGACATCCTCGATGTCCTCACCGCCGAGTCGACCGAGGACCTGTTGCGGCTCGGCGGCGTCGAGCCCCTCGAGACTCCCTACTTCGCGGCGGGGTTCTGGCTCGTGGCCCGCAAGCGCGCCACCTGGCTTCTCCTGCTCTTCATCGAAGAGCTCTTCACCGGCACGGCGCTCCGCCATTACTCGACCACGATCGAGCATGCCCTGGCCCTTGTCTTCTTCGTCCCGCTCATTGTCTCATCGGGTGGGAATGCCGGCTCCCAGTCGGCGACCCTCATCACCCGCGGGCTGGCGATCGGCGAGATCAATTTGAAGCATGTCCTGCGGGTCGCCTTCCGCGAAGCCGGGATGGGGCTCGCGCTCGGCCTCTTCCTCGGTGTGGTCGGCTTCGTCCGCGCCCTTTTGTGGGGGAACGGGCCGCTGATCGGCGCCACCGTGGGGGTCACCCTCGCGGCAGTGGTGACGCTCGGCGCGCTCATCGGCGGGCTCCTGCCGCTCCTCTTCAAGCGCATCGGACTCGACCCCGCGATCACCTCGTCACCCTTCGTGGCGTCGCTCGTCGATGTCACCGGACTCATCGTCTACTTCAACGTCGCTCAGGCCGTACTCGGGACGCACTGATGGAAACGCGCAAAGCTGCCAAACCGGGCCGTTCTCTCCGCAAGCGCACCACCGTGGGTGGGCGGCGCTCCACCACCGGCGGGCAGCGCACGACCGCCGACAAGATTCGCGACCTCGAAGCTCGCCGCGCCGAAGTCCTGGCCGGGGGCGGACCGGAGCGGATCGAGGCCGAGCACAAGAAAGGAAAGCTCACCGCTCGCCAGCGGATCGGCATTCTCCTCGACCTCGGCACCTTCACCGAGCTCGGAGTCTTCGTCACCCACCGCTGCACCGACTTCGACATGCAAGATCGGATCATCCCGGGGGATGGGGTGGTCGCCGGGCACGGGCGCATCAACGGCCGGCCGGTATTCGTCTTCGCCCAGGACTTCACTGTCTTCGGCGGCACCCTCTCCGAGTCGAATGCGCGCAAGATCTGCGACATCATGGATCTGGCCATGGAGAACGGCGCCCCGATCATCGGCCTCAACGACTCGGGAGGCGCCCGCATCCAGGAAGGGGTGCAATCGCTCGGCGGCTATGCCGAGATCTTTCTCCGCAATACCCTCGCCTCGGGGGTCGTGCCGCAGATCTCGGCGATCATGGGGCCCTGCGCCGGCGGAGCGGTGTACTCCCCGGCGATCACCGACTTCACGATCATGGTCCGGGGCACGAGCCACATGTTCGTCACCGGCCCCGACGTCATCAAGGCGGTGACCGGCGAGGAGGTGTCCTTCGAGGAGCTGGGCGGGGCGATGACCCACAACTCGAAGAGCGGGGTCGCTCACTTCGCCGCCGCCGACGAGGAGGAATGCCTCGCGCTCGTCCGCCGCTTGCTCTCGTTCATGCCCCAGAACAACATCGACGACCCGCCTCGGCTCACCTCGAGCGACGATCCCAACCGCATGGACCCGGAGCTCGATCTCCTGGTCCCCAACGAGCCCAACAAGCCCTATGACATCAAAGAGATCGTGCGGCGGGTGGTCGACGGCGGCGACTTCCTCGAGGTGCACGAGCACTTTGCGCGCAATCTGATCGTCGGCTTCGCCCGGCTCGACGGCCGGCCGGTGGGGATCATCGGCAATCAGCCGAATGTTCTCGCCGGGGTTCTCGACAACGATTCATCGATCAAGGGAGCGCGCTTCATTCGCTTCTGCGATGCCTTCAATATCCCGATCGTGACCTTCGAGGACGTCCCCGGCTTCCTCCCCGGCACCGCCCAGGAATGGGACGGGATCATCAAGAACGGCGCCAAGCTCCTCTACGCCTACAGCGAGGCGACGGTGCCCAAGCTGTCGGTGGTGGTGCGCAAGGCCTACGGCGGGGCTTACGACGTCATGTCCTCCAAGCACATTCGCGGCGACTACAACATCGCCTGGCCGACGGCGGAGCTCGCGGT
>JBIOUT010000049.1:0-2386 GCA_044867365.1 Candidatus Eiseniibacteriota bacterium
CACTTCTTCCTCGCCGACGAAGCTCATCTCGAGATCGATCTGGCTGAACTCGGGCTGGCGGTCGGCGCGCGGATCCTCGTCCCTGAGGCAGCGGGCAATCTGGTAATAGCGGTCGCAGCCGGCCACCATCAGGATCTGCTTGTAGAGCTGCGGCGACTGCGGCAGGGCGAAGAACTTGCCCGGATGAAGCCGGGCCGGCACCACGTAGTCGCGCGCCCCTTCCGGCGTCGGCTTGACCAGCAACGGCGTCTCGATTTCCAGGAAACCCTGGCGATTCAGCGATTGGCGCACCTCGGTGATCAAACGATGGCGCATCTCCAGGGTCGACTGCAGATGCTCCCCGCGGAGGTCGAGATAGCGATAACGGAGGCGGAGATCTTCGCTGACTTGCGGATCCTCCTCGGCGATGGCGAATGGAAGGGGCAGCGAGCGATTGAGGAGCACCCACTCGCGGGCCGGCACCTCGATGTGTCCGGTCGGCATCTCGGGGTTCTCCGCCCCGGCCGGGCGGGCGGTGACCTCGCCGCGTACCCCGATCACGTACTCGGGGCGGAGCTCGGCCGCGCGCGCCATCCGCTCGGGGGGCAGATGCTCGGGACGAAACACCACCTGGGTGATCCCGTGGCGATCGCGGAGATCGACGAAGACGACTCCGCCGTGGTCGCGCACCCGATGCACCCAACCGAGCAGAGTCGCCGGCTGGCCGACCGCTTCCCGCCCGAGCGCCCCGCAGGTGTGACTTCGACGCCAGTCGCCGAGGGGCTCGAGATCGGACAGATCGAGACCTCTCTCGGCTGTCGCCTCATCCATGCCTCTCGCCTCCTTCTTTGCGGCCGAGGGCGGTGATCACCGCCTCAGCGAGCCGGGGGCGCCCGACACCCCGCTCCTGCTCGCCGCTCCGCAGATCCTTGAGCGATACGACCCCGGCGGCGAATTCATCGTCGCCGGCGATGATCACGAGCGGGATGCCCTTGCGGTCGGCGTACTGGAGCTGGCGATCGAGCTTGCGCTCGTCGAGGTAGAGCTCGGCGGAGATGCCGCCGGCGCGGATCTCCTCGGCCATGCGCAGATAATCGATCCAGCGCTCCGGATTGAGCACCGCCACAAGAACCTGCGCCGTGGCGCCGGAACTTGCGGCGACCCCGAGTCGCTGCAAGGCGTCGAGGAGCCGGTCGAGCCCGAGCGATGCCCCCACCCCGGGCAAAACGTCCCGGGTGTAGATGGAGGCCAGATTATCGTAGCGCCCACCGGAGCAGATACTCCCCACCTCCGGCTCGTCCTCGAGCATCGTCTCGAAGATGGTCCCGGTGTAGTAATCGAGGCCGCGGGCAATCCCGAGATCGAGCCGATAGCGCGCCGCGGGAACCCCGGCGGCCTTGAGCCCGGCGACCACCGTTTGCAAGCGCCGCACCCCTTCCTGCGCCCCGCCATGACCGGCGAAGCGAAGAGCGAGTCGGGAGAGCACGTCTTCGGGTTCGCCGCGCTCGGCGGCGAAGGCGAAGATGGCCGCGATCGCATCCGTAGAAGCACCGGCTCCGCGCAGCTCCGCCTCCACCTGCTCGCGGCCGAAGCGATCGAGCTTGTCGAGGGCGCGGAGCACCGGCAGCGCCCGATCGCCGAGCCCGATCTCGTCGAGCAACCCGCCGAGCACCCCCCGGTCCGAGAGCCGGATGTGGAAGCGCACGATACCCAGGGCGACGAGCAAATGATCGATGCAGAGCGCCGTTTCCAGATCGGCGAGCGGCGAGCGGGTGCCGATGGTGTCGAAGTCGCACTGCCAGAACTCGCGGAAGCGACCGCGCGCCGTGTTCTCTCCCCGCCAGACCGGACCGATGTGGTAGCGCTTGAAGGGAGTCCCCAAGGCGCGCACATGCTGAGAGGCGAAGCGCGCAAAGGGGACGGTTAGATCGAAGCGCAGGGCGACGTCACGCCCGCCCTGATCGGTGAAACGATAGAGCTGCTTGTCGCTCTCGCCTCCCCCCTTGCCGAGAAGAATGTCCGCATATTCGAGGGCGGGAGTGTCGATGGGGACGAAGCCGAACGAGCGCAGCACCGTTCGGATGGCATCCACCATCGCCTCTTTGGCGATCATCAGCTCGGGGGTGAAGTCGCGGAAGCCCTTGAGGGTCCGGGGCTCGACGCGCGGGCTCTGGCTTGGCGGGCCTTGGCTCATGAAATCTCGAGTGGCTCGGGCTCAGGGGAGATGAGAACGCCTCCATTCGCGCACCACCCAGGCGAGGCCCATGCCGGTGAGATCGGCGCCCAGGTCGCGCACGCTCGATTGTCGCCCGGGAGTGCGCCGCTGAATGGTCTCGTCCACCGCCCCCACCGCGAGGCCGGCGGCGACGAGGAGCACCAAGAGCTTCCCACCCCGCCAGCGGCCATG
>JBIOUT010000050.1:0-4332 GCA_044867365.1 Candidatus Eiseniibacteriota bacterium
GGCGGGCTTTCTTTCATCCACTCGCTGGAGCGACGGCGTCCGGCGCTCGTCGGCGCTGAAGCCCACTCGATCGCCTGATCGCTGCGGCAACGAGCACTGCGGCGAGCGGCAGGATGAGCTCGAGCGCCGGAACCCACCAGGCCACCTCGTACACACCCCGGCCGTGGAACGCCCCCCAGGCGAGATAGGCGAGGACGACGGATCCGGTCCACACCAGAAGCAGCACCGATGGAGCCAGGGCGAGGAGCGGTACGAGCCAGCTCAGATACCACGGGTGGAGGACGGGCGAGAGGAGAAAAGCCGAGGCGATGACCCAGAGCGCCGTCCTCTCGGCGCTGGTGCGGCGGACAAGACAGGCGGCGACGACGACGAGGGTGAAGAGCGCTCCCAGCTGCTTGGCGGCGGTGAGCGAACCCGCCCAGCGCACGAGTCCGCTGAAGATGATCTCGTTCCCCCGCCAGTGGGCGGCGAAGGCGCGCAAGCTGATCATCGGATCGATGCCCGGTCCGAGAAAGGGCAGAATCGCCGCCCCGAGCACCAGGGGAAGAACCGGCCAGGCTCGGCGTCGCGTTCCCGCGAGGAATAGGGGGGCGACGACTACCGGCAGAAGCTTGGCCCAGATCGATCCGGCGAGCGCGGCGAGAGTCAAGAAGTCGCGGCGATGGCCGAGGGCGAGCAGGGCGGCGATGAGGAAGGTGATGCCGATCGCATCGGCATGTCCCATTCCCGCGAACTCGAGAATGAGGAGCGGCGACCACGCCGGGATGAGAATCCGCCCGGCAGGAAGGCCGCGCGCTTTGAGGAGAGCGGCGATGAGGAGCAAGGTGATGGCGTCGAATGCCGCCATCGCCGCCTTCATCCCCCGCGCGGTGGCGGAGAGCGCCGCCACGCCGGCGAAGGCAAGCTGCGCCGTGGGCGGATAGATCGTCGGCAGCTCCCGATAGCTCATGTTGTCGAAGACGTCCCGGTGCTCGATGGCGAGCGGCGCGAGCTCGGGGGCGTTGGGGGAATAGCGGAAAGGATTGATTCCCGCGGTGAGGACGCAGCCGTCCCAGAGGTAGCGGAGGAGATCGGCGGAGAGAGAGGGAGGAGCGGAAACCTGTGCGCCGCGGAAGAGGAGGGCGAAGACGATCACCAGAGCGCGACCTCTGCGATCGAGCCTCTCCCCCCAGTGCGAGCGGAGGAGAAGAGCAGCGTAGGCGGCGAAGAGGAGGAAGAAGACCGCGAAGAAAAGGGGGAGCCGGCGCGAGAGGTCGGGGACCGCCGCCAGGCCGACCCAGCCGGCGAGGCTCGCAAGCCCGAGAACGAAGACGAGGACCGGACTCGAGCCTTTGGGATCGCCCGCCGTCTCGTCTATCCTCGTCAGTTCGTCACTCCTCAGGTCGCCGCGCGACTGGCGAGGACATCGACGAGCTCGCGCACCGCCTGTGCCGAGCGCGCGAGCGCCGCCTTCTCATCCTCGTTCAGGCGAACCTGGATCACTTCCTCCACCCCTCCCGCTCCGAGCTTGATCGGGACCCCGACGTAGAGATCGCGGATCCCGTATTCCCCGCGCAGGTAGGCCGCACAGGGGACGATCTTCTTCTTGTCCTTGAGGATCGCTTCCACCATCTCGACCACCGCCGCCGACGGGGCGTAGTAGGCGCTCCCCGCTTTGAGGAGGCTCACGATCTCGGCGCCGCCGTTCCGGGTGCGCTCGACCAGCCGATCGAGGGTCGATCGATCCATGAGCTCGGTGATCGGGATCCCGGCGACATTCGAGAAACGGGGCAGCGGCACCATGGTGTCGCCGTGCCCGCCCATGACGAAGGCCTGGATGTTCTCGACCGACACCCCGAGCTCCATGGAGATGAAGGCTCGGAAACGGGCCGAATCGAGGATTCCGGCCATGCCGACCACCCGCTGGGGACGGAGCCCACTCTCCTGCAATGCCACATGGCACATGGCATCGAGCGGATTGGTGACCACGATGAGGATGGGATCCTTGCAGTGGGCCATGATCTTGCGGGTGACGTCGCGCACGATCTCGGCGTTCTTGAGGAGCAGGTCATCCCGACTCATTCCCGGCTTGCGCGGGAATCCGGCGGTGATGATGACGATCTCCGACCCGGCGGTGTCGGCGTAATCGTTGGTGCCGAGCGATCGAGCGTCGGAGCCGGCAATCGGCGCCGCCTGGGCGATGTCGAGCCCTTTCCCTGCCGGCACCCCCTCGATGATGTCGATGAGCACCACATCGGCGAGCTCGAGATCGATGATCCGTTGAGCGGCGGTGGCGCCCACATTCCCCGAGCCGACGACCGTCACCTTGCGATTCATCGTCCCCCCTGCGCGCTTCTTCGGTTGATCGATGGAATGGACTGGACTACGAGCCGGGACGCGGAGCGTGGATCAGATTCAGAAACTCCATGCGGACCTTGGAGTCCTCGCGGAAGCTCCCGAGCATGCAGCTCGTCACCGCCATCGAGTTCTGCTTCTCCACGCCTCGCATCATCATGCACATGTGATAGGCCTCGATGACCACTCCTACTCCCTCGGGAGCCAGAACCTCCTCGATGCATCGCCCGATCTCGCGGGTCATCCGCTCCTGGACCTGCAAGCGCCTGGCATAGATCTCCACCAGGCGCGCGATCTTCGACAGGCCGGCGATCTTGCTCGTCGGAATGTAAGCGACATGGCAGCGCCCGAAGAACGGCAAGAGATGATGCTCGCAGAGGCTGAAGACATCGATGTCCTTGACGAGCACCATCTCGTCATAG
Source organism: Candidatus Eiseniibacteriota bacterium (assembly GCA_044867365.1). GTDB lineage: Bacteria > Eisenbacteria > RBG-16-71-46 > CAVPCR01 > CAVPCR01 > JBIOUT01. The sequence goes on from JBIOUT010000050.1 coordinate 2,757, forward strand.
GATTCGTTGAAGACGGCGTCGCCGAGCACCTCGTAAGGGTCCTGATCGTAACCTCGGGTGAAATAGGCGAGGGCGCGACTGACCCGCTCGGGAGTCTTCTCGAGCCCTTCGCGACCCGGATCCTCGCCGATCGCGATGAGGAGGCGCCGCACCATGGCGCGGATTTCGGGGTCGTTGCCGATGGCGATCCGATTCCCGCCCGCCCCCTCCCCCTTCCCCAGATCGAACTCATCGGCTTCGGCGGAAAGATGGCCGGCGGGAAGGATGATCTCCTTCTCGTGATCGGGGGCGCGCCTTTCTTCCGCTCCGCCGGGGTCTCGGCCCGGCCGCAAGGGTTCCATTTCCTGCACTCTCCGCGGGGAGCTCCTTCCTTCCAAGGGAGCTCCTTCGTTCCAACCTCGATGGGCGCCGATTATTGCCCAGCCGCCTCCGCCGCCGCAAGCCGCGAGCCGGAACCCCCGAGCGGCCGAACACGACCAGCGACCAATGACCAAACAGCAAGGCGGCCCCATCACTTTAAGGGGACCGGGCGGTCAAGAGCGGGTGATCGAGCCTTAGGAACGAGCGAACGAATACGGCGGCGTCAGACCAACGAATCGGGCGCCGTTATCTCGCGCCGTCAGAAGTCGGCGCCGATGGCGAAGGTCGAGCGGGCGGCGCCGTCGTTGTCGGAGAGATTGGTGCGCTGGGCCAGATCGTAACGCAGGATGAGGAAGCCGAGATTGATCCGAGCCCCGAAGCCGTAGCTTGCCGCGATGTCCTCCAGGCGGACGAGTGCGCCTCCCGAGCCGTCGAAGGCCTTGAAATCCTCGGCGCGATCGAAGGCGGTCCCGGCGTCGAAGAAAAAGACACCGCGAATGCCGCGGAGCTCGAGCGGCAGCGGCCATCCGAGGCGGAACTGGTCGATGAGCGGGAAACGGAACTCGGTGTTCAAGAGTCCCACGTTGTGGCCTCTGAACCGCTCGAAGCTGTAGCCGCGCAGGGTATAGGGGCCGCCCAGCCGGAAGCTCTGCGGCGTATCTCCGATCGACGACACCCCCAGCAAACGGAAGGCAAAGGCGTAGCGCTGGCGGATGTTAATGTACTTCCGGGCATCGAAGGTGAAGGTCGTGAACTGGAGGTCCCCGAACGAATGCGAGACCGAGGTACGACTGCGGGCGCCGGCGATGGGCCCGGTCGAGCCGAAGAGCACGTTATCGGTGACGAAGGCGATTCCCGGCTTGACGAAGTAGACCTGTCCGCTGCTCAACGAGTCGACGCCGGTCCCGCTATGAATGTTCTGATCCTCATCTCGGTCGGTGAAGAAGCCCGACCGATCGACGGCGACTCCCTGCAGGCTCACCTCCATGCGCCGGAACTTGGAGAACGGGCGGCTGGCGAAAACCTCGGCCCCCCGGAAGAGCTCGCGGTCGAAGCGGAAGATGGTGTTGTCTCTGAAGCTCAGGAAGTCGTTTCGGAACTGGAAGACCGATACACCCCAGTTGTTGCGATGCTCGAGATTGAGGTAGGTGAGGAAGAGGTCCGAGTCTCCCAGGTTGCCGAAGATATTGGCCGCAATCTGGATGTGGTGGTTTCC
>JBIOUT010000051.1:0-4700 GCA_044867365.1 Candidatus Eiseniibacteriota bacterium
TACTTCTTCCAGAAGGTGGAGGTCGCCGATCCCGCCGGAACGATTCAGGTATTCGATCGCGAATACGATTTCCAGTGGACAGCCGGCGTGAGCCTCGACTGGGGTAGCTTCCGTTTCGACGGCGCTATCAACGAGCCGTGGGTGACGAACGGGCCGCAGTTCCTGGGCTCGGATTCGGACCTCTTCGCGTTCGCCAGCGCCACCTACAACTGGGGCGGAGGCAAATCCGAATAACTAGCTGCGTCATTCAAGACGCCTGATATCCGCCGCGGGATGCCTCTAGCAGGTGTCTCGCGGCGGATCTGTTTTTGGGGACGAAGGGCGCGGCGGAGACGGCAGGATTAGGCGGCGCGCGTTTCGCTGACCTCGAGGCTCGTGCGCGGCGGGCTCCAGGGCAAGGTGAAGGCGAAGGTCGAGCCCTCGCCCGGGGTGCTCCGCACCCAGACTCTTCCGCCGTGCAGCTCGATGAAGCTCTTAACCAGGTAAAGCCCGAGCCCCAGGCTCTTGGCGTCGCCGCGTGCCGCGCCGGTGTGGAAGAGATCGAAGATTTTCTCGATCTCCTCGGAGGGGATTCCACGGCCGGTGTCGCTCACCACCACCCGGATGCCATCGGAGTCGGAGGCGAGCTCCACCCGAATAGTGCCGCCCTCGGGTGTGTACTTGATCGCGTTGGTGAGCAGGTTGAGGATGCATTGGCGGATCTTGACCGAGTCGAGCACCACCGGTCCCGCTTCGCCGATATGACACTCCACATGCAGGCCGCGCTCGGCGGCCACCGGGGAGAGAAGATCGATCGCCGACTGGACGAGCTCGCGGGCGTTGGTGGGCGAAGCCACGAGGGTGAGCCGGCCGCTCCGCAGGCGGGCGAGATCGAAGAGCTCATCGACCAATCCCATGAGCGCCTTGCATTGCTGGTTGAGAGCGGAGCAGAGCGACCGCCGCTCCTCGTCGGACAAGGTGTCGAAGTAATCGGCCAGCACTTCGGCGTAGGAAACGATTCCCGAGAGCGGAGCTCTGAGCTCATGAGTGGCGGTGGCGAGGAACACCTCCATCTGCCGGCTTTGCTCGGCGAGGATTCCCTGAACGGACTGAATGTTTGCCGCCATCGGGGCGGCTTCTCTTCCGAGCCTCGATAGGGCCGAGCCGAGATTCTCCGACACGAGACTGAGCGCGGTCCGGCAGCTCTCGTTCTCGAGGACGAGCGCGCCGCTCACGAGGAGGGCGCCGCTTGCCGAAACGGTGCGATTGGCGGGCGGCTTTGTACTGGTGGGCGGCAAGCCTTCGTTCGGCTTGCTCACCGGAGACAAGGCGAGCGGTGGCAGGCGAACCGCCACCACGGTTCCCAGCGCGGCGAGTGATCGCTCTTCAGCCGTTCGTGCGGTGCTGAGATCGCGCGGACCGAGGACCGCCACCCTTCCTCTACGAAGCGCGCGGGCGATGGTCGAGTCCTCGACTGCAACACGCACCCCTGCGACCAAGCGCGCCTGCTCGCCGTCGCAGGCCTTGATCTCGAGAGTCCCATCGTCGTCGGGGAGGAGGAAGGCGACGAGATCGGCGCTCAAGGCGCGGGCCAGCTGCTGGCTGATCAGACGCAGCGCCCGCTCGATGTTCAGATCCACGCCGAACAAGCTCGCGGCGTCGAAGAAGCCCCCGACCTCGGTCAGTCGCACTTCGACCGCGTCGAGATCCTGGCGCTCGCGGTCTTCGAGAGCGCGGAAACCTTCCAGCTGCTCGTGCTTGATCAGGACGGTGAGGCAAAAGAGGCCGACGACGCCGATGAGCGCCATGGCCGTCGATCCTTCGCTGCCGACCGTGGCGAGCGTCGCCATCTCGAGACCGACGACAGTGAGGCTATAGAAGATGGTTACGCCGAGCAGAGCGACGAGGGAAAGAATGAGCCAGACGCGCTGGCGCCGCCCGATTTCGACGCCGCGCAAGCGAACACGTCGGGTGCGCGCGCGCCCTTTAGCGGACGAAGTGGGCTTACGTGCCCGAATCTGCAAGGTCGGTTGCTCGTTCACCGGCTCGGAATGAGACACAGTTCCGCCACTACTCGTCGTGAGTGACATAGGATGGCGGCCTGATCTGTCCAGGGTTCTATCGACGGGTCGGCGGGCGTTCCTGATGCGGAAAGAACCGGTGGATCTGGCGACTTTGGGCGGGTTGGCGGCAGGCTGAGGCAGCGTTGGCAGGCCCCGAATGGGCCTAGCGACCCTGTTCGGCGAGGGCCATTTGCGCCTCGACGTCGAGACCGAGCCCGCGATGGAGCAATCGCACCGCGCGTTCCGCATCCTCGTCGCGGACGACAAAGGAAAGATTTACCCGCGATGCGCCCTGCGAGATCATTTCCACCCCGATCCCCACTCCCCCGAGCAAGGTGAACACATGCCCGGCGAGCCCGACCCGCTGCGGGGCGCCTTCGCCCACGACCGCCACCACCGCGAGCCTGCTGCGTGCTTCGACCCGCCCCACCTTCTCGAGCTCGGCGATGGCGCGGGGGAGACGGGCCGTGTCATCGACGGTGACCGAGATCGAAACCTCCGAGGTGGTGACCAGATCGACCACGATCTCGTGCCGGCCGAAGATCTCGAACACCCGCGCGAGAAAGCCGTGGGCGAGGAGCATGCGGGTCGAGGCGATGGTGACCGCGGTGATCCCCTTCTTGCATGCGATCGATTTGACGAGCCAGGTCGAATCGGGTCGGCCGCCGGCGGGGGTGATGAGTGATCCGGAATGGTCGGGACGGGCGGTGTTGAGGACGCGCACCGGGATTCCCTGTTCCATCGCCGGGAGAATGGTCCTCGGGTGCAACACCCGGGCTCCGAAGTAAGCGAGCTCGCTCGCCTCGGCGAAGGAGAGATGCGGCACCGGTCGCGCCTCGGGAACGATGTCGGGATCGGCGGAGAGGAGGCCGCTCGTGTCGGTCCAAATCTGGATCTCCTCGGCGCCGAGGGCGGCGGCGATGATCGCGGCGCTCCAGTCGGATCCGCCGCGGCCGAGAGTGGTCAGGCGTCCGTCGGCGGTCCGGCCGAGAAAGCCGGTAACCACCGGGAGCGGTAGACGGCGCGAGAGCATTGCCTGCAAGCGAGGGGCCGCCTCGGGAAGCGGCTCGGCGGCGCCGAAGCGGTCATCGGTGACGAACCCCGCTTGCCCCGCCTCGAGGGGAATCGCGGGGAGACCGGCGCCGGCAAGCCCGGCGGCGAAGAGCGCGGCCGAGAGGCGCTCGCCATAGGAGAGGACTCGATCCCTGTCAGCGCTGATCAGAGAGCCGAGAGTGGCCGCTTCCTCGCGCCAGGCGGCAAGAATCTCGGCGGTCGTTTCCGGCGACACGCCGACTTCTCGCGCGAAATCCAGATGCCGATCGACGATCTTTGCCGCGAGTTCCGGCCGCCGCTCCGGATGCTCGCAGAACTCGACGAGCAGATTGGTCACGCCTGAGAGCGCGCTCACCACAACGATCGGATCGCGCGGCGATTCGCGCTGCACCAGGCGTACCGCGGTGCGGAAATGCTCCGGCACCCCGACCGAAGTGCCGCCGAACTTCATGACGATCACCGCGATTCCTCCCGGGCCTTGCGCACATAGGCCTTGAGCACCACCCCGTCGTCGACAATTCCGAGGAGCTCGTTGTGAGACATCTTGCACCAGGCGGGCAGGTCCACGTGCACTCCCCAATCATCGGAGAGAACCAGAACGATCTCCCCCGGAGCCATCTCCTTGATGAGCTTCGCGGTGCGGATGATGGGGATGGGGCAGAGGAGCCCGACGGTGTCGAGGGTGCGATCGGGACGGACGGTCGAGAGGTCGGTCATGGATGAGGGGCACGGTGCGGCGCTCGCTCCAGTCGCTCCGTTCCTCGCAGGCTCCTCGGCCGCCTCACCCGATCCGATACCCGTCGAGCTCGCGGATCGACATCGCCCCGACCTCGAGAAGCTCGCGCTCCTCCTCGTCGCGTGTGGCGAGGATCCGGGTCGTCGAATCGGCCTTGCAATCGGAGTAGCGCACAGTGATGCGGGCGAATGTGTGAAGCTCGGCATCTCCCGGGTCGCCGTCAATCCAAGTCGTCGGCCCGGCGACGTCGGGGGTCGTCAGCATCCAGTGTCCGGCGCCGAAGTAGCTCAGGAAGTTGTTCTCGCCCTCGAACCTCCCGACGATGCAGCGGAGCCCGTCGCTCAACCGGAAATGCCGTCCCACCTTGAGAATCAGGAAGTCTTCGAGCTTGAGCTCGCGCTTGCCGTCCCAGTGTGCCATGAAGTCATGGAATTTCTTGGCGTAATTCTCGTCGGTCAAAAAGCAGCAGCCACCGGCCGGCTGGGGGTAATCGGTGATCTTGAGCTTCTCGGCAAGCTCCATCTGGCCGGTGCGGGTGCGGCCGCGGATGGCGCCGAGCTGACTCCGATCGAGGAGCCCATCCTTCTCGGCTTCGGTCGGCGGCAGGAGCTGAGCGGAGAGCGGGCGCAGGAGCTTCCCCTTGAGCCCCGACTCGCGCTCGATGAGGTCGAGGGCGGGCCGCATCTGGCTCATCGGCCGCTGGCCGAGGACCTCGCCCGTGGCGACGAAGTCGGCGCCGATCGACTCCATCACTTCCTTCGCCTTCTTGAACATGAAGATGCGGCAATCGATGCAAGGATTGGCGCCCGAGCCGTAGCCGTACTTGGGCTTGGTGAGGACGTCGAGATAATCCTTCGAGATGTCGATGA
>JBIOUT010000052.1:0-4457 GCA_044867365.1 Candidatus Eiseniibacteriota bacterium
CTGCCCTGCCAGAGGATATCGGGTCCGGTCGGGCCGATGTCGGGGGAGAGACTGGTGCGGGCGGGGTTGCGGCCGACGCCGGTGTTCCAATCGGCGGCAAGCGCGAGAGAGGCGAGGGATGAGGACAGGAGAGCGGCCGCTGCCCAGACTGCGGAGGATGGGAGTGCTCGATGAGTGCGCATCGCAGGTGGTCTCTCGGCGGCCGAGCGGAGCGGCGAAGCGATTGTATGCAGATTGATGATACCACGGAAGTGAGCGCCGCCCTTCGAGCGGAGCTCAGGACTTCCCGGTCACCTGGAGCGAAGCGAAGCGGATCGCCGGCGGTCCGAAGTAGTCGCCGCGGAGCTCGGTATCACGCGAATAACGCGCGGCGGCGAAGGCGTCGTAGACATTGCCGACCAGGCTCCCTCCCTTGATCACCCGCGTTCCCCGCTTGCCGATCTCGTAGCCGAGTCGGATCTCGGTCGAAAAACCGCCGCTGACATTCTCCGGATTGAGGAAGGAGAACTCGACGACGTGAATGACAGGGTCGTCGCCCGGCTCGAGGAGCTCGTCCACGGTCGCCGATCCTGGGCTCAGGACGACGTTGTGCCAATCGCCCGTCGCCCGCATTCCCAGGTACTCGGCGTACTGCTGGTCGGCGGCGGCGGCCTCGAACATTCCCGCATTGATGATCCGGGCGGGAGCGAGGGCAAGCCCCTGTTCGTCGAACGGAGTCGATTCGTCGCCGTAGGCGAGGGTCGCGTCGCTCGCCAGAGTGAAGGGGTCGCCGGTCAACTGACGATCGCCGAGCGCCGGCTTGCCGAGAGCGAGGGGAGAAAGCTTGCGATAGATCGACCTGCCGGAGGTGGCGAACCTGAACGGCGTGAAGAACGGGATGAAGGCGCCGTTGGAGACGACGACCGGCCCGCGATGCGTCGCCGGGAGCTCGGCCTTGAGCGTATCCCGGGCGAAGGTGGCGTGGCGGGCGACGATCTCACCGACCTTCAAGCTGGACAGACGGCGCTCTTCGTACTCGCCGTGAGATTCGGACTCCCGATCGCCGTCGCGGGCCAGGACCACGAGATCGAGGAAGACCGACGTCTCCTCCTTGGCCGCCTCCACTCCGGCCGAGGTGAGGATCTCGGTCTCGGCCAGATCGAGGTAAGCCTCGGCCGAAGACAACCTCACCCCCTTCTCCTTGCCGGCGGCGGCATACACCTGATCCTGGATTCCATCGAGGGCCGAGCGGAGATTGCGCAGCTTGGGATCGCGAAGCTCGACCGCCGGCAGGGGAGCGGGGGAGGGTAAGCCATAGGCCGGGTTGGCCTGGAGCGAGGCCATGAACACCGCGTCTTCGACGCGAGAGCGTTCGAGCGGCTCCTTGCCGAAGAGAGTGAAGCTCGCCTGACCCTGACCCCGATCATGGCGATTGAAGACGGTGACCCTGAGGTTGGTTCGTTCGACGGTGCGCTCACATTCAGGACGATCCTTGAGGAGATAGCGCTGGTGCTCGGTGACATGAGTCCGCCGTACGATCCAGGCGGCGACTCCGGGGACCGAGGCGAGAATGTCCGCGTAGTCCTTCATACGCACGTCTCAACCAAGCGGGGCGGTGAGGCGGATGTGCGGCCCGCCGGTCGAGACAGGGACGAGCTCCTTGTGTCCCTTGCCGCAGGTTCCCGGTCTCATGATGAAATCTCCGGCCACTCCATCGACCGAGGCGAGCACCTCGGGGACATAGCCGGTGATCCCCACCGGGCTGTGCAGCCGCCCGGTCCGCTTGCCGTTTTCGATCTCCTCTCCGATATGAGCGACCACCTGGATGCCCCAGCCCTTGGGGTCCTCCATTCCATGAGTCAGGTTGCGCAGGTAGAGGCCGCGATCGACCCCGCCGATCAGCTCTTCCACCGAGCCTTTGCCCGCGGTGAAGAAGGTATTCGACATCCGGGCATACGCCTTGCGACCCGGATCCTGACGCCTGCCGTTGGCGCTACGCGGCAGCTTGAGCAGCGTCGCCGACATGAGATCGGACAACCCGCGCAGGAAGATCCCGTCCTTGACGATGGCAGTGGGGGAGGAACGTTGCCCTTCGTCGTCGAAGAAGTAGCTACCGTAACCATGAGCGAATGACGGATCGTCGATGATGTTGACCAGCTCCGACCCGACTCGCTTGCCCACGAACTTCTCGGCGAGAGCGCGGTCCTTGAGGAACATGTCGAGCTCGACGCCGTGTCCGAACGACTCGTGGGCGAGAGTGCCGGTGATGTCGCCGTCCACAATCAGCTTGTAGGTGCCAGGCTCGACCGGTCCGGCGTCGAGCAGGGCATGGGCCTCGCCGGCGGTCACCGCCAGCTGGTCATCGCTCAGCTCCAGGATCTCGAGCCCTCCCGTTCCCCCCTGGTTGACCCAGTTGATCGAGCTCTTTTGGCCCTTGCTGGTGAAGAAGGCGACCAAGCGGTGTAGCCGAACGAGCTCCTGACTCCAGCTCTTGGCGCGATTGACGAACACCTCGTCGACGATCGTCTCGTCGTAATCGACGACGCAGTTGGAGAGATCGGGGTCGATGGCGCGCGCGCGCCGGTGAAGATCCTCGACCCAGGCGAAGCGCTCCTTGAGCGGCGACCCCCTTGGATCGCGCTCGCAGGACGTGCGGAAGGTCTGCTCCGCGCCGTTGCCGGGATCGATCGCCGGTCCGCCCGAATGGAGCCGCACGGATGCGGCCAGCTCTCTGGCCACCGCCCGCAAATTATCCGGGGATAGGTCGTTTGTCGAAGCCTCCTCGACCCAGGCGCCGTTGAAGACGGTGAAGACCGCCCCCTGTGTCGGAAACTCCTCATTGATCTCCTGAGTCTGGTCATCGAAGGAGATGCTCGTCCCCCGCCGGCGGAGAACCGAGGCCGAGGCATAAGGAAGCTTCTTCTCCATCTCTCGAACGAGCTCCTGGAGGAGCGGCCTCAGGTCCGAGAGCGGGACCTCGGTGGAAGCAGGTGATGCGGGAGGTGGGGTATCGGCGAAAGCGCTGCGGTGAGAACTTGACCAGCCGCCGATCGCCACCCCGGCCGTAGCCAGGGCGCCCGAGCGGAGGAAGTCTCTCCGGCTCCACGCAGGTCGGACGAATGCGGGTTGGATCATTGGCGTCGAGAGCCGGGGGCAGTCTTTCGACGTTTCTTGGCGGCCGCGGGTTTCACATGCCGGGAAGGACGGCTCGCCGCACCAGCGCTGCGGATGGCGCGGGTGGCGGTCGAGAGGTTCACCTCCGGGCCGAATCCAAAGACCACTCGATACTTCTTGCCGGCGGCGAGCGCCACCAGGAAATGAATGTTGATCCCGGCCTCGCCCAGAGCCGAGGTGATGGCCTGGCCGAGGCCCGGCCGGTCATCCCCATCCACCACCAGACAGAGGATGGGAGAAGCGGCAAGCCCGGAAGCACGAGCCGCACCTGTCGCCCTGGATCCGGAGATCGGGGCCAGCTCGACCACCGATCGCGCATGATCTCCGGGCTTCGCGTAGGCCATGACCACCCCGAGATTGCAGCCGGCTCTCTTGAGGGGCTCGAGAGTGGATCCCAGGGATCCCGGCCGGTTGGCGACTTCACCGCTCCACAGGGTGAGTTTTTTGATGGAGATCGCCATGCGAGCTCTCCCGTTCGGTTCTCAGGTCTCAGCGTCCATTCGGCGCTTATCGCCGGCATTCTATCATGACCATCCGCTGAACCGAGGTGGCTCGAAAGGCGATGAGCGGAGTGCGGCCGATTGCACGCGCTGTCGCTCTCGGGTAGCATATTTCTCTCTCTTACGGCATTCGGTGCCGCAATTCCGGGTCGGGGCCGGCGGATCTGCATCCTTTTTCCGGCCTTCGACGGGCCGCCTGATTCATCCCGGAGGTAGCGACCCCATGAGACCCCGTGTCTCCGCCTGCTTGCTCCTCGCCTCCGCCTTCGTTCTGACCCTGAGCGCCAGCATCACCCATGCTGCCGATGGAAAACACCAAGCACGCGCGCAGCGTTTGTCGGTCGATCTTTCCCGCAATCTTCCAGGAACGGTGCCGATCACCGCAGAGGGCCTCGTCCCCCTCATCCTCGAGGCGGCTCCGCAGGATCGTCTGGTCGAGCGGGTGGCGGAGCTCGGGGGCAGGATCGAATACATCTTCGAGGAGCTGCCGGTCGTTGCCGCGGCGATGCCCGCCGATCGAATCGCGGAGCTCCTCACCGATCCGCAGATAATTGCGGTAGACCGCCAAAAATGGGTCGGGCGAGCGACCGCTCCGATCGATCTCCCGGGGAGAGGCAGGCTCAGCGAGCGCGAGCTCCACGGCTTCGGAAACGGCACCGTCACCGTGCCCGTTCCTCTGAACAAGCTCGAAAGACGGGGAGGCGGTGGCGCCGAGCTCCAGACTTTCCTGGGTTATGACCGCATCACCGGAGCGGCGGAGGTATGGGAAGACGCGGGCTTCGGCGCCGGCACCGTCGTCGTGGT
>JBIOUT010000053.1:0-4121 GCA_044867365.1 Candidatus Eiseniibacteriota bacterium
CGGATTCTTTCGCCACCCGGTCCAATCCCGCTTCAAGCGCGGAGATTCGATGGTGTCCGAGGTCGACCATGCGGCTGAGGCATTGTTGAGGGCCCGCATCATCTCCGGCTTTCCCGGCGACTCGATCCTGGGCGAGGAGGAGGGTTATCACGCCTACGACTCCCCCTGGTGCTGGACCCTCGATCCCCTCGACGGCACCCAGAACTTTCTCGCCGGAATACCGGTTTTCGCCGTGGCGGTGGCGGTCCTCTACGAGCGATCTCCGGTCGTGGCGGTGATCCAGGATCCGATGCGCGGCGAGCTCTACTCGGCGGTGAAAGGTCGGGGGGCACGCCGGGATGGTGTCCCACTCAAAGTCAATGCCGCCGCCATCGGACGATCGTCACTTGTTGCGGTGAGGCACCGTTTTTTGCGGCGAGAGGCGGATCGACTCTACGAGCTCTTTCCGACCCGCAAGTTCCGGAGCCTGGGCAGCATCTGTCTCGAGCTCGCCTATGTCGGGGCCGGCGCGCTCCATGCGGTCGTGGCCGACCGCCCCCATCTCTGGGATATCGCCCCCGGGGCGCTTCTCGTCGAGGAGGCGGGGGGGGTGGTGCGGAGCTTCAACGGCGAGCCGATATTTCCGCTTACCGGAGATCTCGGGCTCGACGCCGATCGACGTTATCGGATCGCCGCCGGTGGCCCGGCCGCGGTGGCGGAGATCGTCGGCCACCTGGGGAACGTCGGGGTCTAGCCGGGTTCGCGTTCGATCAGCGAATCGTGCTCGCTTGCCGCGGGGTCGCTTGCCGACTCGGGGTCGCTTGCCGACTCGGGGTCGGTCGCCGATTGAGCGTCGGTCACCGATTGAGATGGCGGCGATGCGGCCTCCTGCGGCGACGCTTCCTCATCGGGTAGCCGCGGCGCGTCCGCGCGCGGAGCCATCGACACCACGTCCTTATCCTCGATCTCGTCTTCGTCGCCCCGGACCGGCAAGGCCTCGAGCACCAGGAGCTGGCCGTTGGTCACCATGCACCATTCGATCTCGACCGGCCCGTTGAGGATCTCCTCGACGCCGAGCGCCATGTCGCAGAGCTCGCGAATGGCCGTGTCCTTGAGGACGACGGTGTTGCGGCGGTTCTTCGGCACCGGCACGATCCCCGACGAGGAGACCATCACTTCCTTGTTGACGATTCGCTTGTAGCGCAATGTGCGGGTCTCTCGGTCCACGTGATAGGAGTCGGGGGTGTTCTGTCCTCCGACCCCGCCCTGACCCATCCCCCAGCTGGCGGTGATGAGCAGGCGATCGCGCTCGCCGGTGACCGGATCGGCGGTGAAGAGGGTGCCGGAGGCGACAGGATGCACCATGACTTGCATGATGACCGCCGGCTTGAGCCGCGAATGATCGATGCCCTTGCGCTGGCAGAAGAGGAGGACTTCGGGCAACCAGACTGACGCCCAGGTGTCTCGCACCGCCTGGAAGAGATCCTTCTCGCCGAGCACATTCAAGTGGGGCTCGATCTGACCCGGAATCGGGTTGCGGAGCTCCGTGTCATAGGCCGGGGACGGGCGGACCGCCACCCGGGGACGTTGGCCGAGGGATCGATAAAGGGTGGAGAGGGTGACCGCGAGCTCCGCCGGAATGGCGGCTTCTTCGATGCGGTCATGGATGCCTTCGGCGGCTGCCTGCATTTCCTGCGGCGGCAAGGTGTGCACGTGCTTGACCTCCTCCCCGATACCCGAGATCTGGAGGAAGTCATCGTAGGCGGGTGTCGTCAGACAGTAGCCTTTGGGAACTGGATAGCCACGGCTCTGGAGCTCGCCAAGGAGCGCGCCCTTGCCACCCCCCTCGCTGACACTGTCCCGGGTCAGCTCGTCCAGACCCACAATGTATTCGCCCATCAAACCTCGCTCAATCGGGGCAAAAGGCCCCGGCAATCGGCTCCGAAACTCTTTCCGGAAAGCCATTTAACGGCTGGGGGAGGCTTCTGTAAAGGGGAAAGCCGCTTCCCAACCGCGCTCCATTAGGCTATCTCATTATCATTGCATCGCTTATCATCCTTGGGCGGTTCCCGGGGCCCGCCCGATGCGGGTTACCTGGATTACCTGCCGGAGCCGCGCCCTGTTCGGGCTACTTTGAGCATACGGAGGTCGAGCGGCGTCTAGAAGGGAACGCCTTTTTTCCGCCGCGAGCCGATTCACCTCCTTCCGCCAGGGTCCGGAGACGGTTGGATGCAGGCATCCGACGCGGGTCTTGTCAGCCGCGTGCTGGCGGGGGACGTCGGGGCGTTCAACGCCCTCGCCCACCGCTGGCAGACACCCCTTTACAACTTCGCCTATCGATACACCGGCCATGTCGAGGAGGCGGAAGATGTGTGTCAGGAGGCCTTCACCCGGGCCTTTGCTCAGCTCGGTCGACTGAAGGAGCCGGAGAGATTCGGGTCCTGGCTGCATGCGATCGCCTACCGATTGTGTCAGGACCGGGGACGGAGGCGGAAGAAGCGGATCGAGCTCTCGACCGAACAGCTGGCGGAATCGGGAATCGATGCTTCGACCTTGGGCGGGGACTGGAATGAAAGAGGAGGCGACGACCCCCTGGCCGTCGTCGAAGGGAAGGAACTGGTCGAGTTGTTGAAGCACGCCCTGGGAAAGCTGCCTGAAGAGCAGCGAGTGGCGCTCATCTTGCGTGAGTGGCAGGGTTACAAATCGGGAGAGATCGCCGACCTCCTGGGCGTGCCGGTGGCGACGGTGAGGTCGCGGATCTTTTACGGGCTGAAAAGCATGCGGCGGTTGCTCGGCCGCATGGCGATCAGCGAGGAGCCGGGAACATGAGCTGCGAAGCATGGCATGAACTTCTGATTGCACTTCTCGACCAGGAGATCGAGCCCGATGAACGGGCCCGACTCGAGTCCCATCTCGAGGGGTGCGCCGAGTGTCGCGCGGATCTCGCCGAGCTCAAGGCGTCGTCGGCGCTACTTCGGCGTTGGGAGACCATCGATCCTCCGAGCGAGCTCGTCTTCGTCCACGAGCGGAGCCGGGGGAGGATCGGGAGAATGTTCAGCGGCTGGGGCCGATCGGTGCTCCTGCCGGCAGGGCTCGGCGCCGCGCTGGCGACGGCGGTATCCGTGGTCGTCTTCGGCGATCGTGGGCCCGACCCACGCGTCGACGAGCTCAGGGCCGAGATGACTCTGCTCCGAGATCGAGTGGCAGCGGCGGAAACCGCCGCTCAATCGGCGAAGTCCGCCGCAGCGGAGGCGGCGCCGGTTGCGGCGGAAGCCGCGCCGGTTGCGACTCAGAGCCCGGCGGTTGCGGCGCGATCCGCATCTCCCGCGACCGGGGCGACGATGGCCGACCTGACCCCGGAGACTCGGCGGTGGCTCCTCGATGCGGTCGACCGCGTCGTCCGCGAGAGCGAGTCCCGCCAGGACGCGAAGCTCGTTCTGGCCGCCGACCAGCTCGCTCGCTCGCTGGCCATCCAGCGGCGCGACGATCTGAGTCTCATCGACCGGCGGCTGCGGGATGCGCAGGCGGAAACCTTCGAGGCGTTGGTCTCGACCCATCAGCGTCTCGACCGGCTGGCGCCGCCGAGCGGCCGATCCCAACCCAGCGAAGGCGGAGAGCGACTCGAGACGAGGTAAGCTGACAAACCCATGCCACGAACCCGGACCATCGCTCTCGCCTTCCTCATCACTCTCCCCCTGACCGGGCTCGGCGTACCGTTGCTCCGCGCTCAGCAGAGCGCCGATCGTCTGGGGCGTCAGATCCGGATCATGGAGAAGGTGATCGATCAGGTGCTCATCGAATCCAAGCATGCCCTGGTCAGCGGTCAGCCCAATTGCCGCGGGATCCGTCTCCAGGGCTACGGCGTCCTCTTCATGGTGGAGCTGTCGCCGATCGGCTCGGAAGGGCGATTCCATTTCAAGTTCAAGGATGACGGGAGCTACGACATCATCCTCGATGACAAGGGCGACAAGGGGAGGAAGCGCACGGAGGGACGCCAGCGCAACGTCGGCCGGCGCGATGCCGAGCAATCGGACACCACGGGCGACATCGAGTATGAGGACGAGGAAGCAGCGGATAAAGCGGCGGAGAAGGCTAAAGCAGAGGAGCGCGAAGAGCAGAAGAAGCTCGCGAAATGGGTCGAG
>JBIOUT010000054.1:0-8398 GCA_044867365.1 Candidatus Eiseniibacteriota bacterium
AGACGCGTTAGACCGCCGGTTGGGGTCCGCTCATCCCACCGGCCGCGGGCCGATCTGCTTCCCGGCCGCAACCGGGTTTCACAGCTCGATATATACGCCGGAGTCAAGGTGCAGATAGACACGCGGCCTTCCAATCGCTGCCGCCTGGCCGCTGTTATTGCCATCCTCTTCATCGCCGCCGCCTCGTCCTCGTCGCCGGCGGCGATGGTCGAGCTCTCTTGCGACACCACTCCGCCCAATCAGGATCTCGGCATCCAGCAGAACTATCAGGGTGGGGACTGCCTCCCCGGGCCGCCCTTGAGCCCGGGGAACCTGGTCGGCTTCGCCTTCCCCTTCGTCAACACCGTCGACCAAGGTGCGATCGTCGGCGCGCGGATCTATTTCGTCGATCCTCGGGTCTCCTCGTTCAACCTCTATCTATGGACCGGCAACCAGCTCCCCAACGACGGTTGTGGGAGCGAGCTCTATAAGCGACTCCAGGCTCCCATTCAGGGCAACCGCGTCTTCAGCGATTTCAACATCAATCCGCCGATCCCAATGGCTCTGGGTCAGCGCCTGTGGCTCGGAGCAGTCTACGAGTCGACCGCCTTCCCGCCGGCCTGGTCCCTGGGGGTCGTCGACGGTCCGAGCCAGATCGGGAGAAGCTTCGCCAATGTCACGGGCGACCACCAGGACTGGTTCGATCTCGACGATTTCGGCTTCGGGCAATGCTTCGGGGTGCGGCTCCTCCTCGACACCAACGATCCTCCGATCGCCGATGCCGGCCCCCCGGGATGCGGCGGGATCAATGCCTCCATCGCCTTCGACGGCACCGGCTCGTCGGATCCCGAAGGAGATCCTCTCACCTACCTGTGGAACTTCGGAGACGGCGCCACGGCGACGGGAGCGACTGTCTCGCACGGCTACGCGGCCGCCGGCTCCTATCCGGTGGTGCTCACGGTCAGCGATGCGAGCGCATCGAGTCGCGACACGACCTTCGCCTACGTCAATGTGCCGTTCAGTCTCCACGTGCCGGAGGATGTCCCACTCGCCGAAGCGTTCGCTCGCGCCGCTGTCTGCCAGGTGGACACGATCTGGGTCAGCCCAGGAAGCTATGCCGGTCCGTTCACCATGGTTTCATCCGCAGCCGTCGTCCTGTCCACCGATGGGCCGGCCGCGACCGAGCTCGTGGCGAGCGGCACGTCGCCGGTCCTCACCCTCCTCAGTGGGTCGCCATCGATCCGCGGATTTCGAGTGCAGGGGAGCGGGCCGGGCATCCGCACCAAGGCTCCTTCATCGATCGCCGATTGCTGGGTCGTGGGGTGCGGCGGCACCGGAATCGTCATCGACATCGATCAAGGAGTGGAGGTGAGCCACTGCCTCGTGACGGGTAACAGCATCACCGACAATCAAGGCGGTGGGCTTCGCGTGATCGGCGCTCATGCCATCTCCCATTCCACCGTACATGGCAACGGGGGCTATGCGATCCGCAGCGTGGTATCGAACGACGCCGGGCAGCCGGTCATCGATCGCTGCATCTTGAGCGGCAGCCTCCTCGGGCAGGGGCTCGTCTGCTCCGGGGAGTCACGCCCGACGGTCCTCTGCAGCGATCTCTGGGGCAACGCCGGCGGCGACTCCATCTGCGGCGAAGACGGAGGACAGAATTTATCGGCGAACCCGCTCTACTGCGATCCGCAGTCGGGAGACTTCCAGCTCGCCGCCGATTCACCCTGTCTCGATGCTCCGGGGTGCGGGACGATCGGGGCCTTCGGTGAGGGATGCGGTCCAAGTGCCGGCGTCGCGCCTCACCCTGAAGCTCCGCCGGCGGCGGCGATCACTCTCGGTCCGGCGGTTCCCAATCCGTTCCACGGCGAAACGCAGATCAACTTCTCGTTATCCGAGGCCGCGCCCCTCCGTCTCGATGTCCACGACATCCACGGCCGTCACCTGCGGGCGCTGAATCGGGGATTCTGGCCTGCCGGAAGGCATCGGTTGATCTGGGACGGCCGGGGCGAAGGGGGCGAAAGGCTGGCCTCGGGGATCTATCTCGTGCGACTGACGGTGGGGAAGAGCATCATCGCCGAGCGCGTGGTCCTTTTACGATAGAGGCCCACCTGCGAGACGCCACTCGCGAGACCCCACCCGCGCACGCACATCGATCTCACGGTGATGGCTGGCCTCCGCCGAGCCGCGCCAGCTCCCGCTCCGCAGCGCGTGCCGCTTCCGCATCACCGAGACTCCGGTAGAGACCGACCATCGCTTGCAAGGTGATTGGATCGTCGGCGACGGTGACGATGGCCCGCCAGGCCGCCGCCGCTTCAACGCTTCGTCCCAGCTCGAGATTGGCCCACCCGAGCCCGAGTCGCGCCGCCACGTGGTTCGGCTCGAGAGCGATCGCCCGAGCGAACGCCGATCGGGCCGCATCGGGCTCGCCCAGCAAGCGATAGACCTCACCCGAAAGCGCCCAACCCTGAGTGAGCTCAGGGTGTTCTCTACTGAGCCGAGTGAAATGCACGAGCGCCTCATTGAGCTGGTTGCGCTCATAGGCGTAGATGCCGGAGATGAGATCCTTGCGCCACTCCGGCGCCTGGATTATGTCGAGGGCCCGATCCACGTGGAGGGTGCGCAGCGAATCGCTCGCCATCCATTCCGGGTCGGCGCCGAATCCCGGACCGATCCGATAGACGACGCCTCCCTCACCAGGGACGAAATGGGCGACGCTCAGGCCCGGTACCGGGCCACTCGGATCGAGGAGATAGGTGAACTCGGGGCGGGTCCCCACCTCCGGCTGCGAGACGAAGATGAAGTCGACCTTCTCCCGGCGGCAGAAGTCGGCGAGCTCCCCGAGGGTGCGAACGGCGGGAAAGGGCACCATTTCGAGCCCGGAGTGAAAGGCGATGTGCGGCTTGCGGGTCAGGATCCGCCCTCCATGCGGGGCAAGGCGGTGGAGGGTCTCGGCGGCCGGCAAGACCTCGAATGGGAGCACACGCAGGTCCTCGATTTGATGAGCGACGCTCGTCGCGACCGAGATCGCCAATAGCCCGATCGCGAGCATCGTCTTGATCGGAAGGCGAAGCCCCTTGATGAGAAGGGCGAAGCGAGGCGAAGCCGCTGCCGTTCCCACGAGAGTGAGATAAATCGGGGCGAGCGGCAGGGAATAGCGCTCGGAGTGAAACGACGGGACGAGAGCGCCGAAGAGAAGCGCTCCCATGATCCACAGGGGTAGGAGGCGCCGCCAGGTCCGGTCTTTAAACGAGAGGACGAGGCCGATTGCCGCGGCGGCGGCGATCGGCCATCCAAGCAAGAGCTGCATGTCGAGAATGGCGTGCTCGGCGATGTTGCCGGCCTCGCGGCGAACCACCGCCATCGGGTCGCGGCTCAGGACATCGGCAAACGAATGGAATTGAGGTTGAAGCCGGATTTGATATTCGTCCCAGGTGACCCCGTAAGGTCGAGCGTAGACGTCAAAGGCGATGTTGTGAAAGAGGGCTTGGCCCGGGGGGCGTCCCGCAGGCAAGGCAAGGGCGAGCCAGGGAACGGCGAGCAAGGCGAAACCCAGGACATAGCCGGCAATCGCAGTCCAGCCGGCGGGTAGATCACGATCCCCGCTTGCGGCAAGGGATGTGGCCTCGGAACCAGCCTTGGTTCGCGACCGCCATGCATAGATGAGAAGCGCACCGGGCAGGAGATAGACGGCGCTGTAACGGGTGAGCGCAGCGAGCGCCGCAATCATCCCGGTCAAGAGCGGGGCGCGCCGCCCGCGTCGGGTGAAAAGTGCGAAGAGAGCGGCGGCCTGGAGACCGGCGGCGAGTGCATCAGTGGTGACCGAATATCCATAGCGGAAGAGAGTCGGATTCGCCGTGAGAAAGAGCGTGGTCCAGAGAGCGATGAGCGCCCCCGCCTGGCGCTCGAGAAGGGTGAACCAGAGGAAGAGAGTGGCGCACGACGCCGCAATCGAGATGAGCTCACCGGCGAGAAAAAGGTTGCGGGTCGCCAAGCCGACCAGAGCGAGAGTCGACTCGTAGACCGGACCTACGACTCCATACCGGACCGGATCCAGTCGCCCGTGCTGGATGAGTGACGCTCCCTGAGCGTAGTCGCCGTAGAAGTCGGTCTCGGTCGCGTAGTCCCCTACCCGATGCGGGCCGAGCGCGATCCCCAAAAGCGCAAGCGCCGTGAGGGCGATCGCGGCGAGCGCCACTCGCCGGACCCTGCGCAACCCGACATCATCGAGCCGAACGGCGCCGGAGCCGTGGAGGCGGAACCCGGAGTCGGAGCTGCGCGATGGCGGAGTAGGCCGTTTGGACGATCGGCCGGAGCGCCGGCGAGCGGTCTTGCTCATGGATCAGGAATCAGTGTAACGACAAGCAAAATCAGTGTAACAAAGGGAGCGAGCGGCAGACGGCGATCTCGCAGGTTGACAGTTCGGCGACGACTCTCGCAGAATCTAGCCCCATCATTCTAGCGCCCATTCTGGGGCGCACGATTTGCAAATGCCGCAGCAAGCTCGACGGGCAGCGAGGAGTCGATGAAGCATTGGAGCCGGGAAGACAAGGTAGCCTTCATTCGCTCGCTACCTCTTGCCGAGCTGCATCGGCATTTCGACGGCTCGATTCGCCCATCGACGCTCTGGAGACTCTCCGAGAAGTACTATCGCGCCATCCCCGGCATGGGCTTCGAAGGATTCAAACGACTTCTCGCCTGGGACCCGGAGCGCGACCGCACTCTCCTCGATTACCTGGACAAGTTTCACGTCCCTCTCCAGTACACCCAGTTCTACGACAACCTCCTCGACATCGCCTATGAGCTCGCCGAGGACGCCTACGCCGATGGGATCCGGCGCTTCGAGCTGCGGTTGAACCCCATCATCCACCGGCGAGCGGGGCTCACCACCCGCCAGGTCCTGCGGGCGGTGCGCAAAGGATTCTTGCGCTTCACCGAGCGCCATTCCGACTTTCGCGCCGGCATCGTCGTGGTTGCCATGCGAAACCACGGCGGCAATATGGCCAACATCCTGCTGCGTGAGGTCGTCGGAGAGCGCGAGGACCTGCACGATCACCTCGGGGTAATCGGCTTCGATATCGCCGGCGCCGAGCGGCCGTTCCCGCCGGTGCTCTTCGGCCAGGCCTATCGATTGGCGGCGAAGATGGGACTCCATCGCACGGTCCACGTCGGCGAGGACGAAGCGGCGGAGAAAGTATGGGAAGCGCTCGAGCATCTCGGACCGCAGCGGCTCGGACACGCAGTGGCCGCCGGTTGCGATCCGGAGCTCGTGCGGCGTATTGCCCGCGACGGCATCGTCGTCGAGGTCTGTCTCACCTCCAATGTGCAGACCGGAGCCGTCAAGTCGCTGGCCGAGCATCCCCTGGGACGCTTCCTGGATGCAGGCGTTCGCTGTGCGCTGTGCACCGACAACACCACGGTCTCCGGCACCACTCTCGTCGAGGAGTACTTGCAGGCGATCGAACTCCTCGATTTGAGCGAGGACGATGTTCGTCGCCTGGCTGCCTATGCGTGGGAGGGAATGTTCATCGGCTGGCGGCCCTGGGAGCCGGAGCTTCGCCCGCGCTTCCAGCCCGAAGCCGCCCGGGAACCGGCATGAACGACGGAATGAACGACGGAATGAACGACGGTATGAGCAACCCAATGAGCGACGGAGACTCTCGAACCGTGCCGGCGCCGGACGGCCGGGACAAGCTGCGGGTTCTGATGATCGCCCCCACTCCGTTTTTCGCCGATCGCGGGTGTCATGTGCGCATCCTCGAACAGGTGCGCGCACTGAGTCGTCTCGGCCATCACGTCCTGGTCGCCACCTACCACCATGGACGAGAGGTCCCGGGGGTGGGGACGGTCCGCACACCGCGTATTCCCTGGTACCAGAAACTGGCGCCGGGTCCGTCGTTCCACAAGCTCTACATCGACTGCCTGCTCATCCTCATCTGCTTCTTCGCCGCGGGCCGTTTCCGTCCCCACATCGTGCACGCTCATCTCCACGAAGGCGTCTTCGTCGGCAGATTCTTGCGCTGGCGGCTCGGCGCTCCGCTCGTCGCCGATTTTCAGGGAAGTCTCGCCGGCGAGGTGGCGGATCATGCGCGGACCCCATTCGAGGGCCGTCTTGCCCGTGCGGTGCTCGCGCCGGCCGAGAAGTGGCTGACCAAGGTGCCCGATCGCATCGTGGCCAGCTCGAGACGGTTCGCCGATCAGATCAAGGCGCTCTACAACGGGCGGAAGGTGACGATCCTGGCCGATGGCGTCGACGCCGATCGCTTCCGGCCCGGTCTCGGCAGCCAATCGTTGCGGCGCGAGCTGGGAATTCCGGAAGGGCGGCTGGTGGTCGTCTTCCTCGGAGTGCTCAGTCACTATCAAGGAATCGACCATCTCCTCGAGGCGGCCCGCTTCATCCTCGGCCAACGCTCCGACGTGCATTTCCTGATCATGGGTTATCCGAAAGTCGAGTTTTATCGGGAGCAAGCCGCCGAGCTCGGCATCGCCGATCATGTGACTTTCACCGGACGCATCGACTACGACCGGGCTCCCGCATATCTCGGGCTCGGCGACGTCGCGGTCTCCGCCAAGCTCTCGACCACCGAGGCCAACGGGAAGCTCTACAACTACATGGCCTGCGGGCTCCCGGTCGTGGTCTTCGATTCGCCGGTCAACCGGGAGGTGCTGGGCAATCAGGGGATCTACGTGGCGTTG
The DNA here is from genome assembly GCA_044867365.1 of Candidatus Eiseniibacteriota bacterium. GTDB lineage: Bacteria > Eisenbacteria > RBG-16-71-46 > CAVPCR01 > CAVPCR01 > JBIOUT01. The sequence goes on from JBIOUT010000054.1 coordinate 6,679, forward strand.
GGTGATTCCCAATGCCTCGCCCGGGAGATTCTCGCCCTCCTCGATGATCCCAAGGGGCGCATGGCGCGCGGGCGAGCGCTGCGGGAGCGGGCGGTGGCCGAGTTCTCGTGGGCGCGGGTCGGGGAGAAGCTCGACGCCATCTATCGCGAGCTCCTCGGTTGATGCGGCGCTAGCGGACGACGGCGAGGGGGCGGGAGGCGCTGCCGTTCGGGCTCTCGAAGCGCAGGTAATAAACCCCGGCGGGGACCTGATCCCCGTTCACGTCGCGCCCGTCCCACCGCATCGAATGAGAGCCGGTGCCGAGGTCCTGATCGAGGACCAGACGGCGCAGTCGGCCGGCGACGTCGTAGATGCCGAGCCGGACCCGCCCGGGTCGCTCGACGCGGAAGGGAATCCAGGCCGCACCGCGGGTGGGGCTCGGGTAGGCCGCTCCAAGATCGGAGATCCACTGCGGCGCCGGTCCCTCGGCAACCGAGGTCCCTGGCGGTCCAACGCCTTCGCGAATGCCGTCGACGGCGATGTAACCGTCGTCCCCCGAGTCCCGATTGTCGACGATCTCGATGTAGCAGTCCGTACCCGTGAGCCCGGTCAGGTCCCAGTATTTCTCGACCATCACGTTGCTGTCCGTACCGGTAGAGCGGCGATAGACCACTTGCGATTCGGCGTCGACGAGCGCCATGTAGAGGTTGTCGCTATCGTTGCCGCCGCCGATGAGAAAGCGGATATGCCCGCCGGTGATGGTGAACGGGTGGGAGCGCAGGACGCCCGTATGCTCGTACGCCGGGGGGGCGTTCGGGTTGTTGTTGTGGATGGGTCCGGTGTAGGTCTCGGCGGAATTGATCCAGAAGAACCCCTCGACCCCGGACGGGGCCTCTCCCCTGGCGAAGGGGCGGTCGCCGTACGCCGGCTGGTACAAGAAAGCGTCCCCGGTCGCATTCCACTTGTCCAACAGGGTGTTGACGTTGCGGAAGGTGACGCTGTCGAGGGTCCAGGAGAGGGTGTCGAACTTGGCCCCATAGATGACGGTGCCCGAATAGTCCGCGTCATAGCACCGGCCCATGATCGTGCCGTTGCCGGTCGAGATCACCTCGCTCGGGGCGAAGGCGACCGGGTCGAGCATCTGGGTTTGGGTCTTATCCCAGCCGTTGATCAAGCTCGGGGAAGTCATGTATCGGATGCCGGTCAGTCCGGATTCGTGAAAGAAGAGGAAGTAGCGGTCCGGTCGCCGGTAGAGGCTGAGTGACTCGAGCACCCGGAAGGAGTCGTTGACGAACATCGGGAAGCCGGCATCGACGAACGTCACGCCATCCGTCGAGTAGGCAAGACTGATGGCGCCGCGATCGATGTCCCCGGTGTACGCGGCGCTGGCGAGAGCCGTGCTCAGGAGTCCAAACGAGTTCCCGAGGCGGAAGGCGAATGGATCGCGCCCGTTGGACCATTGGAACAGCGCCCAATTCGCCCACGCCGGGTTGGGATGGTAAGCCGGCGCGTAGACGCTGAGATCGTACCAGCGCAAGAAATCAGGGGTGCGCGCGACACCCGTGGCCTGAACCATGTACGAATCGACGCCGCAGTAATAGAAGAGGAACCGACCCTGGGGCGTCCCCGGCGGCAAACTGATGACATGCGGCGCCCAGAGGTTCCGTTCCTTCCAGGTGTTCGGAATGGTCCTCAACACCCGGGGCTGGTCGTACCAATGGATGAGATCGGTCGACAGGGC
>JBIOUT010000055.1:0-10715 GCA_044867365.1 Candidatus Eiseniibacteriota bacterium
CGCGCTGATCGGCGTGGGCGCTCAGGGCATTGATGACCTGCACTCCCGCCCGCACGGTGAACGGTTCGCCGAAGATGCGCACCTCCGGCGCCTTCTCCACCAGGCGCCGCCCAAGGGTTCCATGCGCCTGATAGCCGACGATGAGGATGGTGTTCTTGGGGTCCTCGATGTTGTTACGCAGATGGTGGAGGATGCGGCCGCTTTCCGCCATCCCCGAGGCCGAGATGATCACCATCGGCCCCGGCCTCTGCTGCAGCGCTTTCGACTCCCCGACATCGCGAATGTAAACCATGTTGTGAAAGCCGAAGTCCATCCCGTCCTTCTCGATCAGGCGGCGGACATCGTCATCGAGGCAATCGGCATGCAGGCGGTAGATGTCGGTCACATTGACCGTGAGCGGGCTATCGACGTAGATCGGCAGCACCGGAATCCGATGGTCGTGCTGGAGCTGCGAGATCAGATAGACGAGATCCTGGGCACGCCCGACCGCGAAGCTGGGGACGATCACCTTGCCGCCCCGATCGGCGGCGGCGATGATGACCCCCGCAACCACTTCGCTCACCCGCTCGACCGGATCGTGCAGTCTCCCGCCGTAAGTCGACTCGGTGATCAGGAGATCGAATCCGGGCGGCCGCTCGGGATCGCGTAGGATCGGCCGGTTCTTGCGCCCGAGATCGCCGGTGAAGCCGATCCGCCGGCGCACCCCTTTCTCCTGAGCATCGAGCACCGTCACCGCCGAGCCCAGGATGTGGCCGGCGTCGTGAAAGGTCGCCCTTACCCCCGGCACGACCTCGACCTGCTTTCGATAAGGGATCGCGGTCATCTGCTCCATGAGCCGGGTGACGTCTCCCGCGGTATAGAGCGGCTCGACGATGGGCTCCTCGGGCTTCCGCCGCTTGTTCAAGAAGCGGGCGTCCTGCTCCTGGATGTGCGCCGCGTCTTGCAGCATCGCCGAGCAGAGATCGCGGGTGGCGGGGGTGGCGTAGACCAGGCCCTCGAACCCCTGGCGGACCATCTGCGGCAGGTTGCCCGAATGATCGATGTGGGCATGCGAGAGGAGGACGGCATCGATCGCCCCGGGATCGAAAGGCAATTGCCGGTTACGTTGATTGGCTTCCTCGCGGTGACCCTGATAGAGCCCACAATCGAGAAGCAGCCGCTTGCCATTCACCTCGAGCAAGTGCATGGATCCAGTGACCGTGCGCACTGCACCATGGAACGTGAGCTTCATCGCATCTCTTCCGGCCGGGGTACGGTGTCGGGGTTCGGATTGGGGCTTGCAGGCTCAGCGTTTTCCTTTTGCGGCTCGATCTCCGGACAGCCGTCCCCGTCATCGACTCCGTTCATGTCCTCGGGGGACGACGGACAGAGGTCGACCGCATCGGGGATTCCGTCCTTGTCGTTGTCGAGATCAGGACAACCATCTGCGTCCTCGAAGCCGTCCCGGTCCTCGGCGACCTGCGGGCAGGCGTCCGCGACATCGGGGATCAAGTCTCCGTCGTCGTCCGGGTCGGGACAGCCGTCGCGGTCCTGGTAGCCATCGCGATCCTCGGGTTGATCGGGGCAGCGGTCGCTCCGGTCGCCAATTCCATCGCGGTCGCGATCGCGATCGAAGGGTACGAGATCGATGGCGAGCCGGAAGCGGAAGGCCCATTCCGGATAAACCCGGTGGGGATCGAAAGTGGTCGAGGCGTCGTCCCCCGCCACGGATAGATCGGCCTGAGCGCCGAGCTCGAGCGCACCGGCGCGGAGCGCGAAACCGGGAGTGACCGTGAGCGGCGCCTCGCCCACCGTGATCACCGACCCGGCGCCGAGGAGGAGCGGCAGATCGACCTCGGCGAAGACGTGCCCGCTCGGGCGGCTGAACGCGAGGGCGAAGCGAAGGTCGAGGAGATCGAAGGCTTCATTTCCAAGAACGACGAGCGCAAAGCGTTCCGGGAAGGGGGTGAACCCCCTGCCGAGCGGCGGATCACGACGGGCGATGAACGTGCCTTCGCTGTGGAGGTGGATGGCGACGGGAGCGCCGGGCCGCGACAAGGCGAGGGTTGCTCCGGCACCGGCGAATGGAGCGCGGCGGGCGATCGTGAATGGAGTCCAGATCAACCCCGAGCCGTTGTCATAGGCTTGATCGTTGCCGGTGGGGCAGATCATTCCCGCTTCCAGGCACGCGGCGAGCCGGCCGCGGCGCGAACTGGCCACTCCATCGACGGCGAGAGTGAGATCTTCGAACCCGATGGCGCGGCGATCGCGGGGGGCGCCTCCTACGGCCGTGATGTCGTGGACGCCGGGATTGAAGCTCGCTCCACCGAATCGAGTCCGGACCATGAGCCCGCGGCCGAGACCGTAGGCGAGCTCGAATCCTGCCCGCGCCACACTCGCACCGCCGAGCACCGCCACCGACGAATCGGGCGAGGACAGTGCCCGGTCCGAATGCTCGAAACTCTCGCCGGTGAAACGCACGCTCAAGACCCGCGACTCGACCCGTCCCACGGGATGCGAGCGCCCGAGAAGCGGGGGCGGCGTGCCCGGTTGAGCGAAGCGGCCGGGATAACCGAGAGCGAAAGCGCCGGCTTCCATCGGCCACCCGCCGAGGACGACGACAGCGACAACGATGCGGGCGAAGACCGGCGATCGCGGTAGCCGAGCGCGACCGGCGAGACGCGGGCGGGCTGGCCGCTGCTTGGCATCTCCGCTCATCAGCGGCCAATCATAGGCGCTCTCTCGATCGAATTACACTCCGTCATCTTGACGGCTGATAGCGCCCGCCGATAGCATCGAGACATCTCCCTTCGAGATCGCGTCAATTCCCCGAGCCCATCGCCTCATGTGATGTCGAATACCGTCGTCTCGAGTCCTGCCGAAGTGCGAGTCGAAGCGGCCGAGGGCCGGCCGGTGGTCCTCATCGTCGACGACGATCCGGCGATCACCGCCACCCTGCGGAGCTTCTTCACCCTCGAGACGCCCTACGAAATCCACACCTTCGAGGATCCCCTGGCGGCTCTCGCCGCCTTGAGCCGGATCCGGCCCGATATCGTCATCTCCGATTTCCTGATGGGCGGGATGGACGGCATTAAGTTCCTTTCCCGAGTCCGCGAGCTCGACCGCGACATCCCGCTCATCCTGCTCACCGGGTACGCGGACAAGGAGAATGCGATTCGCGCCATCAACGAGATCGGCCTTTACCATTATGTCGAGAAACCGTGGGATAACGACAATTTGAAGCTCGTGGTCCACAACGGGCTCAAGCAACAGAATCTGGCCCGGCAGCTGCGCGCCAAGATTCGCGAGCTCGACCGGGTGGTGACCGACCTCACCTCGCTCCAGGCCCGGGACGAGCTCCTGCGCGGCGAGCTCGAGATGGCGCGGCGAATCCAGGAATCACTCCTTCCTTCGGCGCCCCCCAAGCTCCCGGGACTGGAAGTCGAGTTCCACTACTTGCCGCTGATCGAGATCGGAGGAGACTTCTTCGATTTCCAGCTCAACCCCGAAGGAAGGCTCGACATCCTGGTCGCCGATGTCGTGGGACATGGGATCCAGGCCGCTCTCATCGCCGCCATGGTGAAGGCGGTCTTTCGCGAAACGACGAACGGGCTCACTCCCGCCGCCGCCCTCGCCCATCTCAACACCCGACTCGGCGAGCTGCTTCCGGTCGGGCGATTCGTTACCGCGGTCGCGATCTCGATCGACGTTCCTCACCGGCGCGTTCAGGTGGCGAACGCCGGCCATCCCTCTCCCTTCTGGTTGTCACCGAAAGAAGACCGCTTGGAGGAGCTCGCCGGCGGATCGCTGCCGCTTGCCATCCTCGGGTCCGCCGCAGTGCCCGCCTATGCCGACATCGAGCTCGCCCCGAAGCCGGGCGACCGACTGTTCGTCTATACCGACGGACTCGCCGACCTGACCTCCCCCGATGGGGAGCGATTCGGCGATCGAGAGCTCGAGCAAGTCTTACAGGGCGCTCTCCACCGGGCCAACGCGGGGAAAGGCGAGATGACCGGGGCGCAGCCCTTGGGAGAGCGGGTTCTCGCTCACGCGAAGCGCTTCACCGCCGGCGAAGCCCCCGTCGACGACATCAACATCGTCACCCTCACCTTCATTGGGTGAACCTGAGATCAGAGATTAGAGCGGCAGTCGATGGACTGCGTCGCCGGGGGGATCTCAATGGCGCCGGCCCTTGTCGCGCTCTTCCTCGACCGCCGGCGACCTCGTGCTTTCCTTACGGCAGCCTTACGAGCCGAGATCGCCACGCCGTAGGCGATATCGGGCGTCCGGACCTGACCAACGAAAGTTGGAGATACAGGATTCGACACGTCGATGATCTGTAGACCACTGAGCTCGGCGTAGGCACCGCTGTCGACGATGTAGGCCAGGGAGCTGGCCAATGTCACATCCTCGAGCCTGAACGATAACCTCAGCCCGGCGATCCAACGGGGAGACGTACCATAGTCTGCAGAATCCGCTAGCAGCATCCTTGAAGACCCGGAAAGAAGCACGACAATCAAAGGCACCAAGAACAAAGGACGGCGGCAAATGGGTGGGCGTGGGAACCTAGGTTTGTTGCTTGAAGTGGGTTCTCGCTCATCGCAGTCCTCCGGGAAGGCGACGAAGATGGGACGATCTTCCCCTTCATGATTCTAGCCCCTCTTTCTGCCGCCGGTTGCCCGGCTGGCGAGCTAATGCTAATCTGTCCATTCATTGGGCCCTGAGAGCGCGCGGCGGGGACGGCGGCATCCTGGCCCCGGGAGGCCCCCTGGCTCGGTAGAACCTGCGGCGCGGCGGAGAGGTCATGACCAGGACGGTCAAGGAAGCACGAGAGACCAAGAAGGCATCCGGGTCGTCGGGCGCCCGGAGTAAGCGCACGAGCGGGAAGCGGGCAAAGACAAGATCAGGATCAACGGCCGGAGGCTCGGCGAGAGCGGAAACGCCGGCGATCGAGGTCGGCGCGGGGATCATTCAGCGACAGGGCAAGTACCTGGTCTCCCAACGCCCGGAGGGGTCCCATCTCGGGCCGTGCTGGGAATTCCCAGGCGGCAAGCGAGAAGCCGGGGAAACGATCGAGGAATGCGTCTCGCGCGAGATCCGCGAGGAGCTGGGGGTCGAGGTCAGCGTCGGCAAGCTCTGGCGCGTCATCGAGCGCAAGTATCCCGAGCGCACGGTGCGCCTCCACTTCTTCCTGTGCACGATCCAATCGGGAACGCCGCGGGCCATCGGTTGCCAGCACTTCCGCTGGATCCTGCCCGGTGAGTACACGAACTACGACTTCCCGCCGGCCGATCTCGACATCATCCAGGATCTGGCGCGCAAGGCCCTGAGGCTCGCCGCGGCCGCCGCCGCCACCGCCTGATCGGGGCGAAGAACAGGCCGGGATGACGATCGATCCGGCGACGCTCGATCGCCGCGCCGCCTACTCGCTTTTTATCTCCACCATCGTCCCGCGCCCGATCGCCTTCGTCTCGACCCTCTCTCCCGATGGGCGACCCAACCTCGCCCCGTTCAGCTTCTTCATGGGCGTCACCTCGGACCCGCCGACGCTGGCAGTGGCAGTCGGTCGCCGGCAGGGTCGTCCCAAAGACACCGCCCGCAACATCGAGGCGCGCGGCGAGTTCGTGGTGAACGTCGTCACCCAGGATCTGGCGCGGCCGATGGTCTTGACCTCTGGAGAATTCTCGCCGGAGGTGAACGAGTTCGAGGAAGCCGGGCTCACCCCCATCCCCTCCGAGCGAGTGGCGCCGCCGCGAGTCCGGGAGTCACCGGTTCACATGGAATGCCGCCTGCAGCGGATCCTGACCATCGGCAGGTCGGAGACATCGTTGATCATCGGTGAGGTCGTTCTCTTTCATGTCGATGACGCCCTGTGGACCGGGACCGACCTCGACGTCGCGCGACTCAGGCCGCTCGGCCGCTTGAGCCGGGCGCTCTACACCACCCTGGGTGATGTCTGGGAGATCCCGCGCCCCGATCTCGACCCCGCAACCGGCCGGCTGGCTCGACTCGAGCCCTAGCCTCTCCAGCCGCTGCTTCGACTCGAGCCCTAGTCGCCGTTCGGATGGCCGTCGGCCGATCGCGGGCGCACCCGCCGCTCCTTCTTCTCCGCTCGCATGGCCTTTTCGGCCAATCGGCGCTCGACCGACTTGCGGGTGGGGGCAGTGCGATGCCGCTGGCGTGGCTTGACCAGGGCCTTGAGCACGAGCTCACGCAATCGATTGCGGCAATCCTCGAGATTTCGCGCCTGCTCCCGATGGCGTTGGCTCGAGAGCTGGAGATCCCCTCGGCGGGTCAAGCGACCGCGGGCCAGCCGCCGGAGCCGGTCCTTGACCTCGTCGGCAAGCGCCTCGGTCTCGGACAACGCAAAATGAAGGGTGACCCGGCTCGCGACCTTGTTGACGTTCTGTCCGCCGGGACCGGCGGCGCGCGAAAAAGTGGCGCTCAGGTCGCTCTCTGGGATGACGATCCCCGGCCGAATCTCGAGCGCTTCCACCCCAAATCCAGCCCGGCCCCGGGCCGGCCTCCGCCAGGCCAGCCCGCTAGACCGGGAGGCTCAACACCTCGGCCATCGTCGCCTCGATGGCGGCGATCTCCTTGGGCACCGCCTGAGTCAGCACCTCGCGGCCGGAGCGGGTCACGAGCACGTCGTCCTCAATGCGAACCCCGATTCCCTGATAGCGACGAGGCACGCCTTCGCTTCCCGGGGGGATATAGACTCCGGGCTCCACGGTGAGCACCATTCCCGGCTCGAACTGGCGCCAGCGCTTACCTTGGCGGTAGCTTCCGACGTCGTGCACATCCATCCCCAGCCAGTGACTCGTGCCATGCATGAAGAATCGCTCGAACTCTTTTGCCTTGATGAGATCCCTCGTCTTCCCTTGCAACAATCCCAGGCGCACCAACCCCGAGGTGATCGTCCGCACCGCCGCCTCATGGACACGATTGAAAGGGGCTCCGGGCCGGATGACTCGGATCGCCGCCGCCTGCGCCGCCAACACCAGCGAGTAGATATCTCGCTGCGCTGGGGTGAAACGGCCGCTCACCGGATAAGTGCGGGTGATGTCGCCGGAGAAGAGATCCACTTCGGCGCCGGCGTCGACCAAGAGGAGATCGCCGTCTTCCATTCGCCGGTCATTGTCGTTGTAGTGCAGGATGGTCGCATTCGGGCCGGAAGCGACGATGTGGTTATAGCCGGGGAAGCGAGCTCCATGCTTCTTGAACACGTACTCGATCACCGCCTCGATCTCGTATTCCATCATCCCCGGCCGGCAGGCGCGCATGGCAGCGACATGAGCCGCGCCGCTGATCCCGGCGGCACGGCGATGAAGCTCGAGATCGGAAGGACTCTTCCTGAGCCGCATTTCATGCAGCACCTCGCGGACATCGAGGAGCGCAATCGGGCCTTTGACACCCGCCCGGTTCTTGCGCCGAAAGGTGTCGAGCACCCGGTTCACCTTGGCGTCGAACTCGGGATACTTGCCGGGAGCGATAAATACGCGCTCGCTGTTCTCGAGCAACCGCGGCAGCTCCGCATCGAACTCGTCGATCGAGTGAGCTTCGTCGGCGCCGTAGACCCGCCGGGCACCCTCCGGACCGGCGCGCCGCCCGTCCCATATCTCCCGCGCCGGATCGCGGGGCTGGACGAAGAGGACGAAGGGCTTGGATTGACCGGCGCGCAGAACCGCCACCGCATCGGGCTCGGCGAAACCGGTCAGATAATAGAAATCGGTATCGGGGCGGAAGGGAAAGAAAGTGTCATTCGACCGTGGGCGGGGCGGAGCAGTGGGGAATAGAGCCACTCCCCCGCCAAGGCGCCGCAGGAGATCACGCCTGCGAGCGGCATAGATCTGGAAATCACGTCTGCCGTTGGTGATCAATGGCATCACTCCTGGGGAGACCTGGAGAGCCTCGCCCCCGGGCCATGCAGCAGCATCTCGACTCGCGGGCGCCCGGTGGATTGCAAAGGGTCGATTCTACCTGAAGCCACGGCCCGAAGCCGCCGCCCACCGGCCGGGGCGCTCCAGGCGGCGGGAACGCCCGCGAACCCGTATCTTCACACGACCTTGATATTCACGCGACCTTGACCTATGGCATGATAGGTCCCTCCCCGCCTCCGGCCCCCCGGCGCGGGAGCTCGCCCATGATCGAAGAGCATTGGAGACTTCATCACTCACCCTTCAGTCTCGATCCCGATCCCCGCTTTCTCTTCGAGTCGGCGGGGCACCGCGAAGGACTGGCCCGCCTCCTTTTCGCGGTCAGCGAGCTCCGGGGAGGAATCACCCTCCTCACCGGAGAGATCGGCTGCGGGAAGACGACCCTTGCTCACGCTGTTCTGCGCTCGTTGCCGGAGGGACGTCATCGCACCGCTCTGCTCGTCCATCCGGCGCTCCCGGTAGGACAGCTTCTCTCTTCGATCATCCTGCTTTTCGGCGGTAAGCGCCGGCGGGGAGGAAAGGCAGAGCAGGTCAACGCACTGCATGCCGTGCTCCTCGATCTCTACGCCCGCGGTCTCTCTCCGGTATTGGCCGTCGACGAGGCTCAGCTCCTCGAGCGCCCGCACCTGGATGAGCTCCGGCTCCTCACCAATCTCGAAACCGGCGAGGAGAAGGTTCTCCATCTCATCCTCATCGGCCAGCCGGAGCTGACGCGGCGAGTGGCGCGCTTCCCCGAGCTCGCCCAGAGAATCGTCATGCGCGGGCATCTGCGACCGCTCACCTTCGAGGAGACCGACCGCTACATCGCTCATCGCCTGCGAGTGGCGGGAGCGACCCACCCGGTCTTCACCGAGGCCGCGGTGGCCGCCACCTATCGGATGACGGGAGGAGTCCCCCGTCTCATCAATCTCGTCGCCACCCACGCCATGTTCCTGGCTGCGGCCGCGGGGCGTTCTCAAGTCGATGGAGCAGCCGTCGCAAACGCCGTACAAACCCTGCAGGTGGCCACGAGCACCGCGGGCCCGCCGCCGGCGATCCTTCCCGAGAAGCAGGTGCCCGCACGACGATGAATCGGGAACGACCGGGAATTCAGTCCCCGGCCTGACCGAGAATGTAAGGGGTCGATGGACCCCCGGGAGACGATGATGGACAAGGCCGAATTCGAGACCACCCCGACTGCGAGCTACCTGCCATTCCTCGATCAAGTGGATTCGCCACCTTCGCAAACCAAAGGTTCGGGGACCGCAGGCCGGAGGCGCGCCCGCGACTCGGGCTTCTTTCTCCCGCGGCGCCGCGAGGCGCAAGAGCCGCTTCGGGTCCGGCTTGCCCCGCAGCAGCTCTACTGGCTCCGTCTGGCCGCGGCGCGAGCGGGACGCAAAATCGACGAGTCGGTGATCGTCTCCGCCGCCCTCGCCCTCGTCGAATGGCTCGATATCGATTGGCGAACCATCGGCTCGCGCGCGGATGTCGAGAAGTCGCTCGCCCGGGTCGTTCGATCCCTGGCCTCCCCAAGGTCGCCGGTCATCGATCCGTCGCCGCCGGCATCGGCGCCGCCAATCCCGGCCGGCCGATCGGCCGAGCCATGGCCCGCAGGCGACCCCTTCCGACCGGGAGATGCCGGGGGCGACGACCATGGCGTCGAACCCTGACTCCCCTGCGGCGAGTGGATGGCCGCACTCGCCTTCATCGGAGCCGATGGTCGCCGCCGATGTCCCCGATCATCCCCGGCGTCCGATGACTCTCCCGCCGGTCGCGAAGCAGCGAAGCGACGTTCCCTTCGCCGCCTTTCTCCGCCGCATCGCCCGATCGCGGCTCCACGCCATGATCGCTTACGAGGAGGGGACCCGCGCCGGTGATCCGGAGGCGGTGCATGACCTCCGTGTGGCCACGCGCCGGCTGCGAAGCGCGCTTCGCCTGGCCCGCGGCCTCTCTCTCCGTCACCAGCACCTGCGGCGACAGGAACGCGTGCTCAAGACGCTCGCCGACGCCCTCGGTCAAGTGCGCGACCTGGATGTTCTGCTCGGGAGGCTCGTCAGCGATGAGGCCCACGCCCCACCGGAGGACTTGCCGCACCTCGAGCGTCTGATCGCCACTCTCGAAGGACGGCGCGCCGCCGGTCGAGAACGGATGGATGCTTGCGTCGCAGACTTTGGCCGCCCGCGCACTATTGCTCGCTTGGAGAAACTGTTCGGCGCCATGCGAGCCCGCCGCATCCGTTCTCATCCCAACCGCACCCGTGACCCTGGCATCACCCCCGATATGCCGACGCTCGGTGCCGCCCGCACCATCCTGCCTCAGCTCCTCGACGAGATTGGGTTCCTCGCGCCGGCGGTGAGCGATCCGGGGGCGGAGCGCGAGCATCACCGACTGCGGATCGCCGTCAAGCGGCTCCGTTATGCCATGGAGACCTTCGCGCCTTTGTTTCCTCCGGAATTGGGCGATCGCATCCAGCTGCTCCGCCAAATCCAGGACCTTCTCGGCCGGGTTCATGACGATGATGTCTTCGTTCCGATCTTCGAGCGCTACCTCGCCGATCGCCGGATGGAGAAGGATCAACGTCTCAAGACGGCGGTTTTCAACTCGAGCGAGGTCCCGCTCACGTTGAACGATGTTCGCCGCGCGATCGACGCCGGCGCATCCCTAGCTGAACGAGAGGCGGAACGCGAGGCGATCCTTCGCCTGATCGCGCGCACCCGCGCCCACCGGCGGGAGGTGTTCGCCGAATTCCAGGCTCTCTGGAGGGAGATGGAGAGGCGAGGGTTCAGCGCCGCGCTTCGCGCCGAGATCGACGCCGGCGTC
>JBIOUT010000056.1:0-9024 GCA_044867365.1 Candidatus Eiseniibacteriota bacterium
ACCGGCAGAATCGACGGCTCATATCCGAACTTGTTGGCCGACACGTTGTAGTTGGCCGCCGGCACTCCATTGAATGCGTATTCGCCGATGATCCCGGTCGTGGTCTGGCCGATGGGGGTGTTCAGGACGGTCATGGCGACCCCCGGGATGGGCGTTGTCCCGCCCTCTATCACCACCGTCCCGGCGATGCTCCCTGCCGGTCTCCTATCGAGTGACACGTCGAGAGTGGTCACCACCCCCGCCGTGATCGTCACCGGGGCCGTGCGCTCCACGTGATAGAACTCGGTGAAGCGGAGCGTATAAGTCTCCGGCGCAAGGGTGATCTCGTAGTGTCCGTTCCCATCGGTGATCGCCGATTCCGACTCTCCGATCACTTCGACGAGCACCCCCGGAATGGGTAAGTCGCTCGACGAATCGGTGACCGTCCCCGCCACCGTTCCGACATTCGATATGGAGAGCGCCGCGAGCACGGCCTGGTAGCAGTTGAGCTTGCCGGCGCCGAAGACGTTGTCCTTTCCCGCCGCGCCGAGGTCGCCGGCGGTTGTCTGCAGGATCATGGCCATCTGCTCGGGGGTGAGCGATGGGTTCGCCTGCAGGCAGAGAGCCATCGCCCCGGCGACATGCGGGGTGGCGGCGGAGGTGCCGCTGAAGGTGATATAGCCGCCGCCAGGCTGCGTCGAGCGCGTATTCGGACCGGGAGCGACGATGTCCGGCTTGAGCAGACCCGGTTGCCCGCCCCACCAGGGATAATCCTGGTATTCGGGGCGCATGGCATAAGGATACTCCGGCCAGTGGACGCGGATGTCCTCCCAGGCGAAGGGTCCTAGTGAGGAGTACGAGGCGATGTTGTCCTGCTGGTCAACGGCGCCGCAGCCCATGATGCCGCTCACTCCGGCCTGCACCTGATCGGGGTGGCGCCAGGGCGCAGGACAACATCCAGGGGCGGCGATGTTGAAGGGAATGGGGTCGGTGTTCTGGTTGTCGCCCTCGTTGCCGATCGAGTTGGCGTGGAGGATCCCGGCGAGCAGCTCGTTGTCGGTGTTGGCCCGCCACCAGTCGTAGTTCGGCTTGGGGACGAAGCGCCACTTCTCGGAGCGGCTCATCGAGATGATGTCGGCGCCGTTGTCGATTGCATACTGGATGGCGGCGATGTTCTGCGACCAGGTGTTCACCTTGAGGGCCATGAGGAGGGCGCGGGGAGCGACCCCCGTCGAGGTGCCCTGAGTGCCGTCGCCGGCGACGATCCCTGCGCAATTGGTGCCGTGGGAGATGCCGGGCATCGGGTTGTTGTCGTTGAACTCGAAGTCCCATCCCCAGGTGTCGTCGATGAAGCCGTTGTTGTCGTCGTCGATGTTGTTGGCAGGGATCTCGTCGACGTTGTTCCACATGTGCGTGGCCAGATCGGGGTGAGTGCGGTCGATCCCCGAATCGGTGACCGCAACCACGATTCCCTCGCCGCGGTAGCCAAGCGCCCAGACCTCGGGTGCATGCACGTAATCGAGCTGCCACCAGATCGCTGAAGCGGCGGCGCCGTCTTCTCGGGCGGCAGGAGACGCGGCATCCGTGTCGCCGATCGGGGTCAGGTCCTCGGCCTGCCCAGGCGGCAGGGTGGGATCCCAGAGCAAGGTGCGAACCTCGTCGAAGCCGAGTAGACCGTCAATCGTCGCCGAGGTGACGCGGGCGGCGATGCCGTTGCCGATCCAGAGCGAGCGCACGTCGGCCGCTTCACTCTTCGCCTGGGCGGCGGCCAGGAATTCGAGAACCCGCACCTGACTGGTCGTCGCGATTCGCTTGAGCTCGGCGGTGACAAACGCCCGGCGCTCGAGGCGAGGCATGCTCTGGACGATGGGGAGGAGACCCACGGCCTCCGCCTGCTCCTCCATGACGACGACGATGGGAATCAACTCGCTCGGAGAGGCCACTCGGCGAACCATGTCGAGGTCGGAGGCGATGCGATCCGAAGCCGCCGCCTGATCCGTGGCAATGGCTTGAGCGGCGAGGAAGAAGAGGATAGGGAGCGAGGCGAGCCTTAGCGATCTCGGCATGGTCCGGTTCCCTCCTGGGGAAGCTTGGGAGTTGCGCGGCGGCCCGCACGGCAGACGAGACAAACTAACCCACGACATTATATCACGGCCCTCCGGCGGGGCCGCTCGGGCCCTTGGGTCGGAAGCCTCAGAATCCATCCGGCGTCTCACCTTCGTACAACTTGAGTCGAGGCCGGCCCCGTGGGCCGGCATGCCTTGACAGTGTGCTGCGCGACTCTTAGCTTCACTCGGAGCCGCGGCGGTAGCGGCGCCGGATTGGAGAGGAGGATCCAACCACGATGAAGAAGTCGGTTTTCCAGAACGCCGTGCTGCGGCTCGTTTTCGCGCTGGCGTTGAGCCTAGTGGCCATTCCTGCCTTCGCGCAGCCCGCCGGGCAACCTGCCAAGACCGAGCCGGCAAAGCCGGCGCCCGCCAAACCGGCGCCCGCGGCGGCTGCGCAGCCGGCGGCTCCGGCCGAGAGCCTCTACAAGCGGCTCGGGGGCTACGATGCCATTGCCGGGGTCGTCGACGACTTCCTCTCCCGGCTGGCCGGAGACCCCTCGCTCGGCCGCTTCTTCACTGGATTGAGCAATGACTCGAGAAGGAAGGTTCGCCAGAACATCGTCGATCAACTGTGCGAGGCCACCGGCGGCCCGTGCTATTACGTGGGAAGGTCGATGAAGACCGTCCATGCCGGGCTAGGCATCACCGAGGCGGATTGGACCGGCACCGTGACTCTGCTCGGACAAACCTTCGACAAGTTCAAGGTAGGGCAGAAGGAGCGGGATGAGGTGCTGGCGGCGTTGACCGCGTTGAAGCCGGACATCGTCACCGCGAAGTAGTCGTCTTCATATTCATCTTTCACCGGCCGATCGAAGGCGGGAGCCGAAAGCGTCTCCCGCCTTCGTGTTGGCGGTCGTTTCGATCGGCGGATACGCATCTGCTACCATCGAGATCGTGCTCGCGCTCAATCGCATTTTGCTTTCTTTCGGTACACGCGTCCTCTTTCGCGACCTCTCCTGGACCCTCGGCGACGGCGAGCGAGTGGCGCTGGTTGGACCAAACGGCGCCGGCAAGACCACTCTCTTCCGGGTAGCGCTCGGAGAGCTCGAGTCGGACGAGGGCACGGTGGTGAGCGCCCGACATGTGCGCACCGGTTATCTCCCTCAGGAGGAGATTCCGCTGGCCGGGGAGACGGCGCTCGAGAGCGCGCTGGGCGCCTTTGAGGCGGCTCTCGATGCCGAGCGTGAGCTCGGCGAGCTGCGTGAGACCCTGGCGGCGCTTCCGGAAGGTCATCCCGAGTTGCCTGCCCTGCTGCGACGGCTCGGCGATCTCCAGCATCTCTTCGAGCATGCCGAAGGATATCGAATGCGCGCCGAGGCGGAGCGGGTGCTGGCCGGCCTGGGCCTCAGCCGCGAGCAGGTCCATGGTCCGCTGGCGGCGCTGTCGGGTGGTTGGCGGATGCGGGTCGCCCTCGCGCGTCTTCTCCTCGCCCGCCCAACTCATCTCTTTCTCGACGAGCCCACAAACCATCTCGACATTCCGTCGCTCGCCTGGCTCGAGGAGTACCTCGAGGAATTCTCAGGCACGCTCGTCGTCATCTCTCACGATCGGACCTTCCTCGATCGCACGGTGCGGCAGGTGGTCGAGATCGAAGACGGGGTGCTCTCGAGCTACGCGGGCAACTACTCCTTCTACGCCGCCGAGCGGAAGCGGCGCCGCGAAGCCCTGGTCGCCGCCCAGGCCAACCAGGAGCGGCGAGTGGCCGAAATCGAACGGTTCGTCGAGAGGTTCCGGGCCAAGAACACCAAGGCGCGGCAGGTGAAGAGCAGGGAGAAGATGCTCGAGCGCCTCGAGCGGGTCGAGGTTAAGAGGGAGAGTCGCTCGATCCGCTTCACCTTTGCCCCGGCTCCGCGAAGCGGGAGAGTGGTCGTCGAGCTCAATGAGACCGCCAAGTCCTATCCGCGGGCCGGCGGTGCGGCGACCGAGGTGTTTCATGCTCTCGACCTGAGCGTCGAGCGGGGAGAGAAGGTGGCGCTCGTCGGGCCGAACGGCGCCGGGAAATCCACCCTGCTGCGCATCCTGAGCGGAGGCGAGCCCATCGACGCCGGGATGCGGCGGCTCGACGAGCGGGCGGTAGTCGCGCTCTTCGCCCAGCACACGACCGAGGGGCTCGATCTCGATCACACGGTGCTCGAGGAAGTCGCGGAAGCGGCGCCGCACGAGAACGAGGCCCGACTTCGCGGTCTTCTCGGCGCCTTTCTTTTCCGGGGCGACGACGCCTTCAAGCAAGTTCGGGTCTTTTCCGGTGGCGAGAAGGCGCGGCTTGCCATTGCCAAGACGCTGCTCCGGCCGGTCAATTTCCTCCTCCTCGACGAGCCCACCAACCATCTCGACATGGCGGGGAAGGAGGTGCTCCTCGACGCCCTCGTGCGTTATGACGGCACTCTCGTCCTCGTCACCCATGATCGCCATCTCATCGACGCGGTGGCGACGAGGGTGGTCGAGGTGACCCCCGGTGGTGGGGTGCGAAGCTTCCCCGGCAACTTCACCGATTACGCCGAGCGACTCCTCGCCGAGGGTCGCCCGCTTCCCGGTTACGAGAAGGAGCCCGCTCGGGCGAAGGCTGTCACAGCAAGGGCGGTCGAAGCGAAGGCCGTCGTAAAGGATGGAGGGAAGGCGCGTCGTGAGAAGCGGCAACAGCCCGGTGCGCCGAGTGGGGAGCGGTCGCGTGCCGAGCGGTTGCGTGGCGAGCGGTCGCGTGCCGCCGAGGAGCGGCGACTCTGGAAGCGCATCGGGGAGCTCGAGGCCGAGCAAGCGGGCATCGAGAGCGATCTTGCCGATCCCGAGGTCTATGCCGACGGCGAACGCGCGCGGGAGCGATTGCGCCAATACGACCGCGTGCGAGTCGAGATCGCCGCTGTTCTCGACAAGCTCGAGGGCCTCGACGCGCAGAACGGCGGTGGCGCGCGCCGTTCGCGCCCGGCGAGATCAAAGCCTCCCGAAGACGAGAAGTGATGGCCCGCAAGGCCAAAGATAGCGGCTCGCTCAGCGACTATCGAGCCAAACGGGATTTCGAGCGCACTCCGGAGCCGTCGGGGCAAGCAGGCGAAGGTCCGGCGCCGGCTCCCGATGGTCCCATGTTCTGCGTGCAAAAGCACCGCGCCCGCCGTCTCCACTACGACTTTCGCCTCGAGGTCGACGGCGTCCTCATGTCCTGGGCGATTCCACGGGGTCCATCCCTCGATCCCGCGGATAAACGACTGGCGGTCCGCACCGAGAATCATCCGCTCGAATACGGCGAGTTCGAGGGCACCATTCCCGCCGACAACTACGGCGCCGGAACGGTGCTGCTGTGGGACCGGGGCGCCTGGGAGCATCTCGGCCCAACGGCGGATCCCGCCGCGGACATCGCCGGCGGCAAGCTCGATTTCAACCTCCACGGCCGCAAGCTCGGCGGCCGCTTCGCCCTCGTGCGTCTGGGAGGAGGGGGGAAGCGGAAGCCGGCGACTGAGGATGAGGAGGGCCCCGGCCCCGAGTGGCTCCTCCTCAAGAAGAAAGATGACTTCGCCCGGCCGGGAATCGACATCACCCACGAGGCCGACCTCTCGATCAAGACCGGGCTCTCGATCGAGGAGATCGCCGCCGAGGCTCCCGCGATATGGAATCCAACGACTCGCCGCCTGCTCGAAGCGGAGCCGCGGGCGGTGCGGGGCCCGATGCCGGACGCGGTGTCGCCGATGCTCGCGACTCTGGTCAAGCAGCCGGCCGGAGGCGACCAGTGGCTTCACGAGCTAAAGCACGACGGAGTGCGAGTGATCGCCTATCTCGATCGCGGCCGCGTCCGTCTCGACAGTCGCAGCGGCCGCGACCAGACCGCCCTCTACCCGGAGATCGCCGAAGCAGTGGGCAAGCTCGTCGCCGACCGGGCGATTGTCGACGGCGAGATCGTCGCCGTCGATGAAACCGGGAAGCCGAGCTTCCATCGGCTGCAGCCGCGCATGCAGGCCTCGGCTCCGCGCGAGATCGAGCGATTCCGCCGCGAGGTGCCGGTCATCGCCTATCTCTTCGATCTTCTCTATCTCGATGGCTATGACTTGCGACCGATGGCGGTGGAGAGCCGCAAGCAGGTGCTCGCGGCCGTCCTCGAGGGTGTGCTGGGCCCGCTCGTCTATTCGGATCATGTGATCGGACAGGGCGAGGCCTTTTTCGATCTGGCGGCGAAGTCGGGCATCGAGGGCATCGTCTCCAAGCGACTCGGCTCAGCCTACGTGGGCCGGCGGTCGCCGAGCTGGATCAAGGTCAAGCGGATCGAGGAGCTGGATTTCGTGATCGGCGGGTTCACCGCCCCCCAGGGTTCTCGCCCGCATCTGGGTGCGCTCCTCATCGGGCTCTACGACGGAGATGCGCTCCGCTATGTGACCCGCGTCGGTTCCGGCCTCGATGATGCGACGCTCGAGGCGATGCATTCCGAGCTTCGCCGGCGCGAGCGCTCCAAGTCTCCCTTCGCCAAGCCGCCGTCGATTCGTGATGCCCGCTGGGTGGCGCCGGAGCTCGTCTGCCGGGTGCGCTTCACCGAATGGACCGACGACGGGGCGCTCCGTGCCCCGGTTTTCGCCGGACTTGCGGAGCGGGTTTCCCCTGCCGATTGCCGCTGGCCTCAGGCCATGGCGGAGTCCGATGCCGGCGTCGAGGAGGAGGACAAAGAGGAGCAGGGGGAAGCAGAGGAGCAAGAGGGCATCGATGAAGGAGCGCCTCGGGCTGCGGAGCCCTCGACTTCGAGCGGGCGCCGGCGGGGAGGGCTCGTGGATCTCTCCCCTCGACCCGGCGAGGTGCGCCTCGCCAACCCCGACAAGGTGCTCTTTCCCGACGACGGGATCACCAAACGCGACATCTTCGAATACTTTCGCACCGTCGCTCCCATCCTCCTCCCACATCTCCGCGACCGCCCGCTGTCGCTCCAGCGGTGGCCCGACGGCATCGCCGGCGAGTCCTTCTTTCAGAAGGATGCTCCCGATGTTCTGCCCTCCTTCGTGCGCACCGAGGCCATCACCTCCGACGACAGCCGGCGAACCATTCGCTACATCATCGCCGACAACGAGGAGACGATCCTCTGGCTCGCCAACTTGACCGCGTTCACTCTCCACCCCTGGGGCTCGCGGGTCGGATCGCTCGACAATCCCGATTTCATGATTCTCGACCTCGATCCGAAGGAAGCGCCATTCGAGAGAGTCGTGCGGGTGGCGCACGAGCTGCACGGATTGCTCAAGACGATCGGTCTTCGCAGCTACCCGAAGACCACGGGCTCGACCGGGCTCCACGTGTACGTTCCTCTCGAGCCGGTTTACAGCTATGAGCAGGTGCGAAGCTTCGCCGAGCTGCTCGGTCGAGTCGTGGCGTCGCGCATGCCCGAGGAAGCGACGGTCGAGCTCAAGGTGGAGGAGAGGGGCGGGCGGATCTTTCTCGATCACCTGCGCAACCGGATGGGACAGACCGCCGCAGGTCCCTATGTGGTGCGGGCGTTGCCCGGCGCCCCGGTGTCGGCGCCCCTCGATTGGGAGGAAGTGGGCGATCCCTTGACGCCACGCCAATTCACCATCCGAAATCTACCGGAGCGACTCGAGCGGCTCGGCGATCTCTGGCTCCCGGTCCGGGAAGATCGCCAGCGGTTGGAAGAGCCGCTCACTGCACTCGCCGAAATCCTCTCGGGGTAGCTGCACCCCGGTCTCTTTCAGCTCGGGCGCGGCCGCTTTGACTCTCCCCGCTTGTGCTCCTCCACCGCCCGGCGGAGCAAAAACACGATCTGCCCGTTGACGCTCCTGAGCTCGGCGTCAGCCCAGCGCTTGAGCTCCTCGTAGAGCTTGCCGTTGAGCCGCAGGGGGAAGGCCTTGCGCTCGGCCACCATCAACTCCTCGTCGCTTCTCGGTTCCCCCGGCTACGAATAGAGAGTTCCAGCGTTGATGACCGGCTCCGCCGCCTGCTCGCCGCAGAGGACCACCAGCAGGTTGGAGACCATAGCCGCCTTCCGCTCCTCATCGAGCTGGACGATCCCGGAGCGGGCGAGACCGGAGAGGGCGAGTTCGACCATTCCCACCGCACCCTCGACGATCTTGGTGCGGGCGGCGACCACCGCGCTCGCCTGCTGGCGCCGGAGCATGGCGCCGGCGATCTCGGGGGCGTAGGCGAGATGGGTGAGGCGGGCCTCGATGACCTCGACTCCGGCGCGCGAGAGCCGCGCCTGGAGTTCTCCTTGCAGGCGCTGACTCACCTCATCGGTCGCCCCTCTCAGGGTCACATCCGCTTCGTCTCCGTCATAGGCATAAGCGCTCGCCATGTGACGAATCGCCGATTCGCTCTGCACCTTGACGTACTGCTCGTAATCGTCGACTTCGAACTCCGCCTGGAAAGTGTCCACGACCTTCCACACCACCACCGCTGCGATCTCGATCGGGTTTCCCACCTTGTCGTTGACCTTGAGCTTGGCGCTCTCGTGGTTGCGAACCCGGAGCGACACCTTGATCTTCTTGAAGAAGGGGTTGGCCCACCAGAAGCCGTTGGATTTGACCGTGCCTTGATAGGCGCCGAACAGAAGAAGGATCGCCGCATGGTTCGGGTTGACGACGAAGAATCCCTTGCTCATGAGAATCGATGCGGCGAAGAGGAGGACGTTGATCACCGCCATCCGCGCATCATCCCGCGCGACGCTGCGGATGATCATGGTCACGGCGATGAGGAAAAGGGAGATGTTGAGGGCGAGCATGGGCCAGCCCGAGATTCCACGGACGACTCTTTCCTTGGGCATTTCATTACCTCGTGGTCGAGACCTGTCGGCTCAGGGTCTGCCGACGTCCGGTTGATTGGTATCTTAATGATATCATACTGATATTCGGAGCTCAAGGTTTCCTTTCCCGGCCAGCGGGGGTTAGTCTCACCCGGCGTGGCTCGATGGTTCAGCTAAGTCGCAGCGATTCAATTAATAAAGAAGGGCGGACATGCAGGT
>JBIOUT010000057.1:0-9611 GCA_044867365.1 Candidatus Eiseniibacteriota bacterium
CTCGCTCAGCCGCATCTGAGCCGCCGCCCCGAGGGCCATACTGAGGAGCCGCGAGAGATCCCCTCGCGACCAGCCGCTCTTTTCGAGCTGCTCCCGACTTCTTTCGACCGCATCGTCGGTGAGCTCGGTCACCGAGGCGAGATCCGTGGACACGGAGAGAAGGAGGAGGGTTCGCAGGTGCTCGATGAGGCCCTGAATGAGCTCTCCCAGGTTCGCGCCCTGAGCGAGCACCCGATCGAGAAGGGCGAGAGCGCCTGCGGCATCGCGAGCGGCGAGGAGCTCGGTCAGGGCCAGATAGGTCTCGAGACCGGTGAGACCGAGGAGCCGCTCGACCGTTTGCCGATTGACAGCCGAGCCTTCGGCCGTGGCCACCACCTGATCGAGCAGCACTTCGGCGTCGCGCATCGAGCCCTGAGCGCGGTGGCTCAGCACCTTGGTCGCGCCGGGCTCGACGGCGAATCCTTCCTGCTCGACGATCTTGCGCAGCTGGACCTCGATGTCGCGGGCCGCCAGGCGCCTGAAATCGAAGCGCTGAACCCGCGACATCACAGTGTCGGGAACCTTCTGCGGCTCGGTGGTAGCGAGGACGAAGATCACATGCGACGGCGGCTCCTCGAGCGTCTTGAGCAAGGCGTTGAACCCGTGGGTCGTGACCTGGTGCACCTCGTCGATGATGTAGAGCTTGGTGCGCCCGCCGGTCGGGGCGTAGCGAGCGTTCTCTCTGAGCTCGCGTACTTGATCGATCCCCCCGGAGGAGGCGCCGTCGATCTCGAGCACATCGAGGCTCCGCCCCGCGGTGATCTCGACGCAGCTCGTGCAGGTGTTGCACGGAGTGGGGGTCGGCCCCTGCGCGCAATTGAGCGCCTTGGCCAGGATGCGGGCGACCGATGTCTTGCCGACGCCGCGAGGGCCGCAGAAGAGATAACCATGCGCCACTCGTCCGGCGGCGATCGCTCCTTCGAGCACCCGGGTGACGTGCTCCTGTCCGATGACCTCGGCGAAGGACTGCGGCCGGTAACGTCGTGCGAGAACTTGATAAGCCATGCGATTCCAGTGCGCCCGACGGACCGCATGCCGGGCCAGGGTGACCCGCGGCACATCGCGCGTTCTACTTACCGCTGCTACCTTCCGGTCCTGACGGGGTTCGCAGGGCGCGATTGCGCGGGGCCTGGCCCGGCATGCGGCCGATCGAGCCGTGAGCCGGCATCCGACAAAGCGCCCGACCGCCGCAGGCCCGACGGTCGGGCGATCAAGATGGTGGAGATGAGCGGAGTCGAACCGCCGACCTCCTCGTTGCGAACGAGGCGCTCTCCCAACTGAGCTACATCCCCACGGACCAAGAAAACACCGCCCCCGCAGGCGGCGCTTCAATCTAGCATCGTGCCGTCGCGCCCGTCAACGCGCCGCGCATCAACGCAACTTCCATCGACGACACAGGTTAATTGTGGTTGGCGCCGGCGCCGGGCTCTCCCTCTGCCGCCGGCTCGTCGGCGTCTTCAGGCTCTTCTTGCGAGGGCTCGCGGGTGCCGAGAAACGCCATGATCTCGCGGGTGATCGTCGAATCCTCGGGAACCAGCTCGCGCATATAGATGCTTCGTCCCATGTAGGGCGTCGCTTTGCCGGGTGAGAGCTCGACATTCGACCAGTTGACGTAACGCCCGCGCCGCCCGGCGAAGAAGAGCTGCCGGGTGGTTCCCATACGCGTGGGCCAGTTCTTGATCCGCGGTCCATGCGAGGCCACCGCGATGTCGATGCCTTCGAGCTCGGAGAGGAGCTCGCGCAAGGGGATGACATCCATATGGATGAAGCCGACGATGAGCTGGCAATGAGCCCGCATCTCCGGCATCAGACGGGCAAGCGTGATCAACGGCGGCTCGATCCGCACCTCGGGATGGCGGGCGGCGTGTTCCTGCCAGAGTGCGGGCTCGAGACAGCTGGTGAAGCCGACGACCACCGACCCGACCCGGCGGGTCGCGTAAGGGGCGAATACCGGCTTCCCCGACTTGGCGTCGACGATGTTGGCGGAGACCCACTCGAGTCCCGGATAATCCGCCACCAGTTCCTTGAGGTATTTGGGTCCGCCGCGGGCTAGATCCTCCTCCCCCACCCCCATCGCCGAGTACCCGATCCGGTCCAACATCTTGATCAGGAAACCATCGACCTGCGGGTCGGCGCCTCCCGGACGGAAAACATCGCCGCCTTCGCCGGCGAGCACGAATCCCGAGGTGTCGCGGCAGGCCTCGATGAGTCCGGCGCGCCGCGGCAGCCCGCCGGCGGCCACCCGGCAGACGCCGCAGGGCAGGAGCTCGCCGCGGGTGGCGGTCGAGAGGATGAGATTGAGGTTACGGCCGGGTCCCTGAGGGACGCTGCGGGGTTCGGCGGGAGCCTCGCCCGCACCCGCGCCACCGATGGCGGCGCCCGCCGCCAGGGCGAGAATAGAACCCGCAATCGAAGAGCTGAGCAACCCGGAGCCAAGACGATGGCGGAGAGAGAGGGATTCGAACCCTCGAGACGGTCTCCCGTCTACACGATTTCCAATCGTGCACCTTCGACCAGCTCGGTCATCTCTCCGCAAGCCGGTCACCTTGTCTCGATCTCGGGGTTACGGAAGTGGGATGGGGGGACGGGGGACTCCACCTCGCCGGCGACTCGCTCGATATCGGCCGCGATCCGCTCAACATCGCCGGCGACTCGCTCAACCATTGGCGCCCCGCCGCAGGGAGTCGAAGAAGGATCGTAGCAAGAGGTTCGACTCCTCGGCAAGGAGACCTCCGCTCACCACCGCCCGATGATTGAGGCGCGGATCGCGCGGTATGTCGTAGAGGGATCCGCATGCTCCGCCCTTGGGGTCGGCGGCGGCAAAGACCACCCTTGCCAGACGGGCGAGGACGACGGCGCCGCTGCACATGACACATGGCTCGAGCGTGACGTAGAGGTTCGCCCCCAAAAGGTGAGGCCCGCCGAGTGCGGCGGCGGCGGCGCCGATGGCCAGGATCTCGGCGTGAGCGGTGGGATCGCCGAGGATCTCGATCTGGTTCATCCCCTTGCCGAGAAGGCGGCCGTCGAGGACGACGACCGCTCCGACAGGCACTTCACCCGCTTCCGCCGCCTGACTCGCGAGCTTGAGCGCCTCGCGCATCCAACGCGCGTCGAGATCGAACCCTTCGATGCCCGGCGGTGGCTCGGGCAGCTCGCCGCCCAGCTCACCGGGTTGGCGGGGATGGGAGATCACGGGAGCGCGGCGACCAGATTCTCGGCTACTTGCTTGGCGGCGTCCTCGATCGGAGGCGCCGGCGGTACGATTTGACCCTTGCCGCGTTGGATGCCGAGATCGTCGACCACTCCGCCCGACGCATTGGGGTCGTAGTGCCCGCCCTTGAGCTCGACCTTGTCGCGCGCCTCCCAGACCAGCTCACCTGTCTTGCCGGAGAAGAGCTTGAGACTCACCTCGACGTCCGAGTGCGAGTTCCCCTCGACATTCCAGGCGACCTGTTCCGAATCCCATTCCGATATCTCGCCGCCCATGATCAGCGCCGCATTGAGCGCGGTGGCGAAGCGTTTCACGTTATCGGGGAGGAAATTGCGTTGGGTGTCCCACTGGCGAACCATCGCCTGGTGATCTTCCTTCGCCGCCTGCCGAGCCTCGGCCTCCACCTGGGCCGGCGGCACGATGACGTAATAGGACTTGTTCCGCAGCGTCTCCTCGAACAAAGGAAAGAACTTGCCGACCGCATCGGCGGTCGTCGTGGTGTTGACGAAGGATACGATCGCGACTCGATTTACATCTCCCGGTGTGAAGGCCGAATCGGCATGGAGATAAACCGGGTGGCCGCGGCGGGGCTTGAGCTTGCTCTTGGGCTTGGAAGCCGCCTCCGCGCTCTGCTGAGCGAGGAGCCCGCCGGCGAGGACAACGATCAGGAGGACGCGCTTGAGAATGACCATCGAGACTTCTCCCTGGACGCCCGCAAAGCGAGCTCCAATGATGCGCGGGGGCGGGGACGTGAGCTTGGCTGATCGATTCCGAGGCACCGAGGGGCAAGAGGATGGTACGCCCAGGAGGAGTTGAACCCCCAACCTTCTGGTCCGTAGCCAGACGCTCTATCCAGTTGAGCTATGGGCGCACCGTGAGTGAACGGGTAACACACGACTTCGACTCCTGTCAAACGACAGGCGGATGTATGAGTAGGGCGGTGCGGGCCGTTCGAAACGCCCCCAATAAGGCTGGCGGAGAGGGAGGGATTCGAACCCTCGATAGGGCTTTTGACCCTATAACGGTTTAGCAAACCGCCGCCTTCGGCCAACTCGGCCACCTCTCCGCAGTCACTTATTGGCTGCGGCGACTGAACATACCATGAAAGCACCCGAGTCGGTTCCAATCGGTGAGGTGCAGGGTGACAAGCGGCCGGGCAGCCGCGACGGAGATGATCAGCCGGCGCCCGAGCCCTGGCCGGCCTTGAGGCGGGTCACCATCCGGTCGATGCTCGCCACACTCTGGAAGTTGTCGGGGGTCACCTCGTCGTCGGGAATGCGGACGCCGGTTCGCTCCTCGATGAAGGTCATGATCTGCAACAAGCCCATCGAGTCGATGATCCCGCGGTCGATCAAGGGCTCGTTGTCGTCGATCTCCGTTCCTTCGCCGCCGGGAATGAGGTTCTTGCCGATGAACTTCATGAGGTCCTGCTTGAGCGTCATGGGCTACCTCCCTCCCGCAGCCGTGCGCACTCGACCGACTAGCGCCATTCGGTCGGCCTTCCCGGTCGACGTTCGCGGCAGCTCCCGCCGGAACTCGACTTCCTCCGGAACCATGTACTTGGGTAGACGGGCAAGGCAGAATGCCTGGATCTCATCCTTGCCGAGCTCGCCGTCGGAATGGGTCACGATGACGGCTTTGAGGCGGGCCCCGATCTCCTCGTCCGGCACCGCCAGCACCACCACCTCCTTGATCTTGCCATGCTCGTAGAGCGCCCTCTCGATCTCGCCCAGCTCGATCCGATAGCCCCGGGATTTCACCATATGGTCCTTGCGGCCGAGAAAGCGATAGCTCCCGTCAGCCTCCAGGCGCACGAGATCGCCGGTGCGATAGATCGGCTCGTGATACGCGGGCTCGAGCGGATTGGGGATGAGCATCTCCTTCGACTTCTCGGGTTGGCCCCAGTAGCCGAGCATCACCGTCGGACCCTTGACGTAGAGCTCACCGGTCTCTCCCGGGCCGATCCTTCGTCCATCGGCATCGAGCGCAAACACCTCGGTGTTCTCGCAGGCTCCGCCGATGGGGATGTCGGTGACCTCCGGGCCGAGCGGGTTCGGGAGCCGGTAGTAGGTGCAGACGTTGGTCTCGGTAGGGCCGTAGAGGTTGTAGAACTCGACTCCACCGAGCATCGACATCAACGGGCGCAGGAATTTGACCGGGAAGACCTCGCCGGCATAGAGCACGGTACGCAGGCTCTGGTAATCGAATCGTTCGAGTCGGCCGTGGAGCAAGAGTCGAGTGAGCGCCGACGGCACCGAGTACCAGACGCTTATCTTCTCCCCGTCGATCCAACGCGCCAGCTCGAGCGGGAAGGCGGAGATCTCGTCGGGAACCAGCGACACGCAGGCCCCGGCATGAAGGGCGCCGAAGATGTCGAAAATCGAGAGATCGAAATGAAGCGGCGCGTGCCCGGAGAGCCGATCCTCCGGGCGCAAGCCGAAGGTCGAAGCGGCCCATTCGACAAAGGCGAGAGCATTCCGGTGGCTCAAGATCACGCCTTTCGGCTTGCCGGTGGATCCCGAGGTGTAGAGAAGATAGGCGGGATCGGTCTCCACCCCATCAGTAGAAGCGGCGGTCACCGGCTGAGACGAAAGCTCCCGCCAATGGAGGATGCGTGCTGGGAGCCCGGCCGGCAGCATCTCCTCCTCATCATCCGCCAGTAGAAGCGTCTCGATGCAACCGAGCTCGGCGAGGACTTCCGCCAGTCGATGAAGCTGGCGGGCGGTCGATACGAGACCGCGAACAACGCAATCTCGGAGAATGTAGGCGGCGCGCGACGCCGGAGCCGAAGGATCGACCGGCACGTACGCGGCCCCTGCCTTGAGGATCCCGAGCATGGCGGCGACACTCTTGGTCGACTTCGGCAGGAAGAGGCCGACGCGGCTCCCGCGTCCTATGCCCTGCGCGGCGAGCGCCGACGCCACCCGACTGCTCAGCTCATCGAGCTCGGCATAGCTCAGGACCTCGTGTCGCCAGGCGAGCGCCGGATTCTCCGGATGGCGGCGGGCGTTCTCGGCCAACCGATGCCAGAGGAGGTAGCTCATTCGGCGATCACTCGGGGGCGAGCCCCAGGCCGCGGGCGATGATCAGGCGCTGGATCTCCGAGGTTCCGGAGTAGAGCCTCCCCCCGAGCATGTCCCGCAGGTCGCGCTCGACCTCGAACTCTTTCATATAGCCATAGCCGCCGTGCACCTGAATGGCATCCAGGGCCGACTCGACCGAGGCTTCGCTGACGTAGAGTTTGGCCATCGCCGCGTCCAGGGCGCTCATTCCGCCGTGGGCTTGAGTCCATGCCGCCCGATAGAGGAGCAGGCGCGAGGTCTCCAGGCGAACCTTCATGTCCGCGATCTTGGATGACACCAATTGGAAGTTGCCGATCGCCTTGCCGAACTGCTCTCGGGTCTTGACGTAGGTGAGGCAGCTTGCGAGCTGACGCTCCATCGCCCCGAGGGTGCTGGCGAGAATGCAGCTTCGTTCCCAACCCATGGAATGATTGAAGATCGCCGCTCCTTGACCTTCCTTGCCGAGCATGTTCTCGGCCGGGACCTCGCATTCTTCGAAGATCACCTCCCCCATCGGCGAGGTGGTGAGCCCCATCTTCTCGATCTTCTTCGAGACCGACAGCCCCTTCGTACCGCGCTCGATGATGAACGCGGTCACCCCCCACATCCCGCGATTGCGATTGACGGTGGCGAAGGCGACGAAGAGATCGGCAACCGGAGCATTGGTGACGAACATCTTGGTGCCGTTGAGGACATATCGGTCGCTCTTGCGAATCGCCTCGGTACGCAAGCCGAAGGCGTCCGATCCCGATTCCGGCTCGGTCATCCCATGGGCGCCGATCCAGCTCCCGTCACACAGCTTGGGTAAATAGCGGGCCTTCTGCTCCGGAGCGCCGAAAGCCAGGATCGGCGTCTCGACCGCCCACATGTGGGCATGGATGGAGAAGAGAAGCCCCTGATCCCGGCATCCCTGTCCGAGAGCCTCCATCCCCAGCATCGTGGTCATGACGTCGGCGCCGCTGCCGCCGAAGCTTTCGGGCAACGGCAGTCCATGGATGCCGAACTGGGCGCATTCCCGCCAGAGATCACGCCGGAATACTCCCTCGCGATCGCGCTCGAGGAGATCCTGATTCAGCCGGGTCTCGGCGAACCGGAGCACCGACTCTCTGAACTTGGGCTGCTCCTCACTCCACGCGAAGTCCATCACTCATTCCGCTGCTTGCTGAGTCATGTCGCCGCCCCGCGCCTCGAATCCCTTGAGCCGCCAGATCACCCGCGCCGGATTCCCGAACACCACGGTGTTGGGCGGCACATCGCCGATCACCACTGCGCCGGCGCCGACCACCGAGTTGTCGCCGATGTTGACCCCTTTGAGAATCATCGCCCCGGCGGCCACCCAGGCGTTGGAGCCGATGATGATCGGCTTGATGCGACCGGAGGTGTTCGCTCGATGCTCATCATACGCTTCGAGCGTATGGAAATCCGTGTCCATGATCCGCGCATCCGACAGTCCGGCGCCGTCCCCGACCTCGATCCGTCCATGACAACCGAAGCGGGTGCCGGTGAGCACGACACGATTCCCGAATCGGATCAGAGCGCCGGGAGAATGGGTGTAGGGCGTGGTCGGCGAAAGCCGAGTGGAGACGATCGAGCAATCGTCGCCGAAGATGACTGTCCCCGGGCCGCGAATGTCGAGAGGCCCCTGAACCCGAAAGCCGCGGCCGATGATCACCCGCCGCCGGAGCACACGGTACTTGAGCCGATAATACGAGCCACGCAAGAGCGCCAAAGCAACGCTCACCGCCAGTCGCGGATCCTCCCGAGCGCGCCTTAGTTTGGTGCTCCAGTTCATGGGAATTCCGATCGCGGCGATCGCCCGATGGCGATCTTCCGGATCGGCATGATGGCAAGTCCCTTGGCGGGGATCAAGGCGTCCGCGGCGCGCCGGTCAGCTCGGACGGGGATGCGGAGGCATCATCGTCTCGGATCGCGGGCACTTCCGAGTCGACCGGTGAGCGCTCGGCGGCGGCGACTGCGGCGAGCTGGAGCAAGGCGCCCGCGTAGACATTGAAACGGAGCACAAAGAGCCACGCCGGGTCGTGGTGGCGATAGGGCAGGTTCGCCGCCAGGACGCCGGCGAGTGCCAATCCCACCGGCACCGGACGGGGGCGACAATTGATGATGGCGACGAGCGGGAGGACGAACAGGGTGGAGTAATGCGACCAGATGAGAGGCGCCACCGCGATCGACATCGCGATCATCGCCGCAGTGCGCATCGGCAGCTCACGATGGCGCTTAAGCTGCCAGAGTCCAATTGCCGCCAGCGGCATCGCCAACCCGATGTAGAGCGCCAAGGATCCGGGGCTCGGCGAATGAAGGTGGATCCATTGTTCTTGGGAAAGAGGTATCCGCTGGACGATGCGCATCGTCTGGGCGAGGAGTCCCTGCTGACTGGCGTAGATCGGGAAATCGCCCGAGCGACCGGCGAGGGCATGGAAGAAGGCCGCATACGATTCGAACCCCCCGATGAGCGGGGCAATCAGCCACGGGATGAAGCCGAGAAGGATCCATCCGAGATCGCGCGGCCGGCTGAAGAGGAGCGGGATGAAGAAAGGTTTGGCGAGCACGACCGGCGGCAAGACAAGCGCCCCGACCCAGCGGGCGGGAAACACGATGGCCAGGCCGACCAGGATCAGGATAGCCAGTTGAAACTGGCCGAAGTCGAGCGCCCGGCGCCCGGCATAGCCGAGGATCATGAAGAGCACGAGCCCCGCGGCTTCGACCGGGCCGAGCCACCGCCGCCGCCAGAAGAGAAAACCAAGTGAGAATTGCCCGGCGAGCAAGCAGAGCGCCCAAACCCTCTGAGCGCTCGGATAGTCGAGGCGGGCGAGGGGGGTCAGGGCGAGGGCGATGGCGGGATGAGAATAGTAAGGAGGGATGCTCTTGCCGTGGTATCCCCTCACCTCCATCTGCCGTTGGACGTCATCCGGAAACTGAATCCGGTTTTCGTGCCAGGAGTACATCTTCGCCGCCTGACCCTCGGTGAGGAGACGCCCGGCGGCGTAATAGGCGGCGAAGTCGGCGCGTTCGGCGTCTTCCTGGGCGGCGGAGAGGGCGAAGCTCGCGGCCAGGCTCCAGAGCAAGAGGGCGAGCGCCCAGCGTTCCGCAGCCCCTGGATTGTAAAACCGTCTCATTCTGAGCCGGCTCTCCAAGGGCTTCCCGCGCCTTCTCGCCTTTTCCGACGCCAATCGGACGGCGGCGGGGGGCAGCCCTTGGCAGGCCTTGATCGATGCCTCATAATAGGCGTGCCCACTCCGGCCGTTTGCGGCAAGGAGATGAGCTTCCAGGAGGATGAGCGC
>JBIOUT010000058.1:0-2516 GCA_044867365.1 Candidatus Eiseniibacteriota bacterium
CGCTCGCCCTGGAGGACGTGGATCTCGACCTCGGTCTGCCCATCGGCGGCGGTGGAGAAGATCTCGGCCTTGCGAGTGGGAATGGTGGTGTTGCGCTCGATGAGTCGAGTGCAAACCCCACCGAGAGTCTCGAGCCCGAGCGACAGCGGGGTGACGTCGAGAAGCACGACATCCTTGACTTGACCGGACAGCACGCCTCCCTGGATCGCGGCGCCAACCGCCACCACTTCGTCGGGGTTGACGCTCTTGTTCGGTTCGCGGCCGAAGAGATCGCGCACCACCTGCTGAACCTTGGGGATACGAGTCGAGCCGCCGACGAGGATAACTTCGTCGATCTGGGAGGGGTTCAGTCCGGAGTCGGCCAACGCTTGCTTGCATGGTCCGACCGTGCGGTCGATGAGATCATCGATGAGCTGCTCGAGCTTGGCGCGAGTGAGCTTGATCGTCAGATGCTTGGGACCGGTCTGATCGGCGGTGATGAAGGGCAGGTTGATGTCGGTCTCGGCGGTCGACGAAAGCTCGATCTTCGCCTTCTCCGCCGCTTCCTTGAGCCGCTGCAGCGCCATGACGTCCTTGCGCAGATCGATCCCTTCCTGCTTCTTGAACTCGTCCGCCAGCCAGTCGATGACTCGCTGATCGAAATCATCTCCACCGAGGTGGGTGTCGCCGTTGGTCGACTTGACCTCGAACACCCCTTCAGCGAGCTCGAGGATCGAGATGTCGAAGGTGCCGCCGCCGAGGTCATAGACGGCGATCTTCTCTTCCTTCTTCTTCTCGAGCCCATAGGCGAGCGCCGCGGCAGTGGGCTCGTTGATGATTCGCTTGACGTCCAGGCCGGCGATGATTCCCGCGTCCTTGGTCGCCTGGCGCTGAGCATCGTTGAAATAGGCGGGGACGGTGACGACCGCCTCGCTGATCTTCTCCCCCAGGTAGTCCTCCGCGGTCTGCTTCATCTTTTGCAAGATCATCGCGGAGATCTCGGGCGGCGTGTAACGCTTAGCCTGGATCTCGACGGTGGCCATCGAGTTCGGGCCCTCGACCACCCGATAAGGAACTTCGGAGCGCTCGCGATCGACCTCGTTGTAGCGCCGCCCCATGAAGCGCTTGATCGAATAGACCGTGTTCTCGGGGTTGGTGATCGCTTGGCGCTTTGCCACCTGGCCGATCAACCGCTCCCCCGACTTACCAAAGGCAACGACCGACGGTGTAGTCCGCTGCCCCTCCGAGTTGGCGATGACGACAGGCGTCCCGCCTTCCATTACCGCCACACACGAATTGGTCGTCCCCAGATCAATGCCGATGATCTTGCCCATTCGGAATTCCCATCTCCTTCCTTGGCCGGGCCCACGCTCGGCCGCCCCAGCCTCGATGCGTCCTCGATGCGCGGTCTCGGACGACCGGGATAGACGCAATGGCTATGCCAGGTCTGCCGAGCATGATAAGTTACAGGGTGACAGTTGATTAGCCAGCGCCGCCGAAGCGGCCGTTACAAAATAGAACCGCCTACAGCCCCCTTTTGGGTTTCAGATCCGGACGTCGCCCTCCGCCCGCCGTCGGCATCGCCTTTATCGCCTTTGATGGCCGTAATCCCGTGGAGCTTAAGCTTTCGCCAGAGAGTGGTGCGCGAAATCCCCAGCCGGCGAGCGCTCAACGAGATATTGCCGTGGAGGTCGGCGAGGACGCGCTCGATGTGCGCGCGTTCCACGTCCGAGAGGCTCCAGGACGGCGGATAGCCGACCTCGAACCCCTCCCTCCCCTCGACCGGGCGCTTCCCCTTCCCGGTTCCCTCGGTGAGAAGCGGCGTCCGGCCGGCGCTCACCGCCGGTGGCAAGTCCTCGAGGGTTACGGTGTCGCCTTCGGCGAGGGCGACCGCGCGCTCGATGGCGTGCTCGAGCTCGCGCACATTCCCCGGATAGTCGTGCTTCATCAAAGCGACCTGGGAATCGGGCGCGAAGCGGGTGACCTGTTTGCCGAACTGGCGGCTGTACTTCTCGGCGAAGTAGGCGGCGAGGATCGGGATGTCTTCCCGCCGCTCCCGGAGCGGTGGGAGCTCGATGTGAAAGACATTGAGACGATAAAAGAGGTCCTCGCGTAAGGTGCCGCGGCGCACCGCCTCGATGGGATCCTGATTGGTGGCGGCAATCAGGCGCACATCCACCCGGCGAGTCTCGGAGCTCCCGACCGGGCGCACCTCGCTCGACTCGAGCACCCGCAAGAGCCTCACCTGGAGGTGGGGTGCCATTTCGCCCACCTCGTCGAGAAAGAGCGTCCCCCCGAAGGCCTGCTCGAACAGACCGCGGCGATCGCGGTCGGCGCCGGTGAAAGCGCCGCGGACATGGCCGAAGAGCTCGCTCTCGATCAGCTGCTCCGGAAAGGCGCCGGCATTGACCGGCAAGAAGATCGCCCCGGCGCGCGGGCTCAGCTGGTGGATGGCCCGGGCCACCAGCTCCTTCCCTGTCCCCGATTCGCCGGTAATGAGGACGGTCGACTCGGTGGGGGCGATCTTCTCGACCAGA
>JBIOUT010000059.1:0-3426 GCA_044867365.1 Candidatus Eiseniibacteriota bacterium
AACGCCGGCACCGACTGGATGTCGAAGGCGTCGATCCACTCCTTCCCCTGGCCGGCGGTCACGTCATGCGCGGCGATCGCGAGGTTGGGAAAGAGGTCGCGGGCGGCGGCGACGACATCGATCGGACTGCAGAGACCACAGGTCGGGTCGTTGAGCACGTGAAGCACCACCCGCGGCGCGGGCGAGAATACACACCGCGCATCGGGACGGCCCGGGTCGAGGCAACGTCCCTCCAAGCCCCGGGATCCCGCTCGAGACTCGGCGGCGGGCGCCCGGCAATCGGCATCGCGCTCGCAGGCGGGGAGCGCGGAGCAGGTCGGTGGAGCATCGATGAGGGCGGCGCAGATCGACCGCTCGAGCGATCGCCGGCCTCGACCGATCTCCGCCACCGCCACCCCATTCAGATGAATGGTGGGCGAGGCGGCGATGCCAAGCACCTGCGCGCGCTCTGCATCGGCGAGGAGGCGGGTTCGGGCGGCGACGAGCCCGGCCTCGATCTTCGCGACGTCGATTCCGAGGGGCGAGGCGATCGTCCGCCAGTCGCCGTCGGAAGCCGCGGCGCGGCGCCCGATGTAATCGAGAAGTCGATCGGGATAGCGCTCGGCGATGACGATCTGCCGCAGATCTTCGAGCACTTCCTCCGGTCCGTGGAGGCTGGTGAAGCCGGCGGTGAGGGTATCGCCTTCGCCCGGATCATGAGCGCCGGGATCGGTGTCGACGCAGGCTTCGGCTTCCGGGTCGAGCGCGCTACGAAGGGGAAGCCCGGCGGGCGGGGTCATCGGTGAGGAGGAGAAGGCAGGATGGGAGGCGGCGCTCCGGTCGCCGGTCGCGCGCACGACGTAATGCACCTTGATGTCGACATCGCCCTTCAATGAATCACGGGTGGCCGCAATATCTTGCGCCGCCATCCCTCCATAGGGACATAGGCTCATGATCGTGAGCTCGATCTGCGCCCTTTTGGCGCGCGGCGCCGCTGCGGGTGGCGCCATCACCGCCGCCTCGCGATGCACCACCCGGGCCCGGTAATCGGCAGGATGGGCATGGTATTCGGGACTCTGGCTCTGCGTGTGGCAGGCCCGGCAGACAGCGTCAGGCACTTGCCGGCGGATGGTCCCCCTCGCCGGCAGACGGCTGTGGGCGCTTCCCGCTCCATGACAGCTCTCGCACTGGACTCCGGCGAAATGCGGGCGAGTGCGATCGGAGGTGAAGCCCGTTGGATGTCCGACCCCGGTCGCATGACAGAGCACACACTGCGGAAGCTCATGACGGCGAGCCTCGACCAGGGTTTCGTAGGCATGGCTGTGCGCCGTACCCAGCCAGCTTTCGTAGATGGCGCCATGACACTGGGCGCAGATTCGGGCCCCGACATAGCGGAGGCCTTTCCCATTCGCCCGGTGATCGAGGGGCTTCGGCTGCGGGGATGACGCGGCCACCTCCCGGTAATAGTCGGTGAGGCGGCTGCGGATGGCGTTGTCCTCGGCCCCCTCGAGGCCGAGCCCGGCGAGCACACCTTCCGCCGGCCCATCGCCGAGACGAATCCGCCCAATCGTTGTGCCGCCGTCGGTTTGGGGAAAAACCGTGGCTTGTCGCAGCTTTTCGCTCTTGAGCGCGCGGGTCGAGATGATGACCTCGATCTCGGGCTCCGAGCGGAGCAGCGCCTCGTTCTCGGCCGAGCTCAGGTCGCTCAAGACGACGACCCACGGCCGCGGCTTGGAATCCCGAGATCCGCCCCCGCCTTGCGTGAGCTCCTTGCTGATCTCCACCGCCGGATCGGTGATGACCCATCCGGGGGGGGCCGCCGAGGGCGGCACGACGCCGAGAACGACGATCTCGATTCCACCCACCTTGCGGCGGGCCGATCGCACCGCCGGCCAGGAGCCTGAGGCGGGTTGCGCGTTGGTGGATAGGAGGACAAGCGACGACCCGGCGAACGCCTCGGCGATCGCCTCTCGGCCAAGGGAGAGATCGGCCGCGGAGAGATGGACAAGGTCGTACCCCATGTCCGCAAGACAGGTGAGGAGCAGGCGCGCTCGCCGCGTCTCTTGCTTGAAGGCGGAGTCGAAAAGCCCTCCGGCTTCGAGGATGAATGTGGTCGGGCCCCTCGAAGCGGCGAGATAGGCGGCTCGCCGGGCCAATCCGCCGCGCACTTCGCCCTCGCGCTCGAGGGGCTCGAGGTACCCGCCGGTGCCAGCGGTGTAGAAGATCACCGCGGCTCCAGCACCGTCGATCGTCGCCGATCCCGATCCACCCGTCACGACCGGCGGCTTGGCCGCGCCCACGGCCAGCATCGCCAGCCCCGAGCCGATCGCCAGCCAGCGCAAAGGCCTCGGGATCGCCTGCAGACGGGTGGCGAGCCCGAGGCCTCGTCCGCCTC
This sequence comes from Candidatus Eiseniibacteriota bacterium, assembly GCA_044867365.1. GTDB lineage: Bacteria > Eisenbacteria > RBG-16-71-46 > CAVPCR01 > CAVPCR01 > JBIOUT01. The sequence goes on from JBIOUT010000059.1 coordinate 2,375, forward strand.
GAACAACCTTCATTGTCATGCGTCGATCAAGGCGCCGGCCGGCCGGGGCGGCACCCCGAGCTCAGCGGGCCAGGATCATCTTGTGCCGGCCGCGATACTCTCCGGCCACCATTTCGAGCAGGTAGACACCCGAGGCCACCGGGCGACCGGAATTGTTGCGCCCGTCCCAGGCCATCTGATGCCTGCCGGAATCCATCGCCCCATCGACGAGCGTCCGCACCAGTCGGCCGCGCACGTCGTAGATCTTGAGCGATGTGGCACCTGTTCGTGCCAGATCGAACTGCACGGTGGTGGAAGGATTGAAAGGATTCGGCCGGCTGCCGATGAGACGCGACTTGGCAGTCGGTGCCCCGGTCTCTTCCTGCACGGAAGTCGGCTGCTGACTGAACTTGTGCATGGCCAAGAAGCCGGGGTGCATGACGAAGTTGCCGCCGCGCATCTCGGCGGTGAGCAACCCTTCTCCGAGCGCGGTGGTGCCGACCAGTCGCCCGCCGGTCCCTCGCAGACCGCCGTTCGTCAGCACCGTCGCGAACTGGCGCGACCCTTCGAGCGTCTGCTCATCGGAGAGCGCTGCGCTGGCGCCGCCGAGGATCAGGAGAACGAGAATCCACGGCGAGCGTAGAGGACAACGGCTCGATCGATTCATGGGGTCTTCTCCTGTCTTGCTCGAACCTCGCGCGCGATCACTGGCAGCAGCGGTAGATCCTGAACGATCCTACCCCGGCGCTGGTGTTGCTCGTGCACCCGGCGGGATAGGGCCCCGGACCCATGTTGAGCGGTCCATTGACCGCCGGCCAGGTGTCCACCCACTCGGCATTGGTCCCGTTGGAGAACAGCAACGCTCCACTGATACACCCCAGATACCACTGCCCTGCTCCGCACAGGGTGCGACCGCGGGCGCCGCCCCCGCCCTGGCTCCGGCACACGTCCATGGCGGTGAAGAAGGTTTCGAAAGACCGGTTGTCGCGATCGATGCAGAAGCTACCCATGTCCACCATGTCTGCCGGGCAGGTGTGCTCATCCTGATTGATGATCGGTCCCGTTGGACCCGT
>JBIOUT010000060.1:0-2158 GCA_044867365.1 Candidatus Eiseniibacteriota bacterium
GGGATTCCATTCGAGATCGAGGTCGACAATCTCGAGTCGTTCTACAGCCGGCGGATCGACAGCGAGCGGAATCTCTGGGAGCGGGCTGCGACCGCCGGAGGCACCGGATTCGGTTACGGCTCGATGGGCGGTTACTACACTCTCGCCGAGGTGGTGGGGAAGCTCGACGAGATGCGAGCCAATTATCCGCAGCTCATCACCGCCAAGCAGAGCATCGGTCTTTCGATCCAGGGCAGGGACCTGTGGTTGGTCAAGATCTCGGACAACCCCGAGGTGAACGAGAACGAGCCCTCGATACTCATCACCGCGCTCACCCATGCACGGGAGCCCGAAGGGATGGAGGTCGTCATCTATTTCATGTTCCACCTCCTCGAGAACTACGGCACCGATCCTGAAGTCACTTACCTGGTCAACGAGCGGCAGCTCTATTTCGTCCCGGTCCTCAATCCCGACGGCTACTATTACAATCAGAGCACCAATCCCGCGGGCGGCGGCTTGTGGCGCAAAAACCGCCGCGACAACGGCGGCGGCATCTTCGGCGTCGATCTCAACCGCAACTACAGCTACAACTGGGGATACAACAACCAGGGGTCGAGCGGCACCCCGAGCTCCGACACCTATCGCGGGACCGGGCCCTTCTCGGAGCCCGAGACGTCGGCCATTCGCAACTTCCATATCGGGCACACGATCATCAACGGGTTCCACTACCACACCTACGGCAACCATGAGATTCATCCCTTCGGTCATGTGGCCAGTGCGTTCCCTCCCGAGCCCGACCGGACCTACTTCACCGCCTATGCGATCAACATCACGGCGATGAACGGCTATGACTACGGCAATGCCTCGCAGACCGTCGGCTATCTCGTCAACGGCGACGCCGTCGACTACAGCTACGGCGAGCAGGTGGAAAAGAACAAGGTCTTCGCCTTCACTCCCGAGGTCGGTGGGGCGGGCGACGGCTTCTGGCCGCCGCCGAGCCGGATCTTTCCCCTCGCTCAAGAGAACCTGGGACCCAACCTCTACTGGGCGTGGATCACCGGCGGTCGGGCCCAGTTTGTGTCGTTGACCGCCGGGCCCGAGGTGCCGGCGGGAGCCGCTTCGCCCGTCGTCGTGCGGTTGCAGAACGTCGGCCTCTCGGCGGCCAGCGATATCAGCTGCACCCTTCAGTCCGCCGATCCCTATGTGACGATCGCCGACCCGGTCGAGCCTTTCCCGACGCTCCCGGCGCACGCGCTCGGTGACAACGCCTCGAACCCGCTCGAGTTCTTCGTCTCGGCGGCGGCGCCCGGCGGACATGTCATCGATCTCACGCTCACCGTGAGCCAAGGTGGGGCGACTCGCGCCATCCAGGATTTCCAGGTGACGGTGATTCAGTCGACCGCGGTTACCCCCGGGGCGGCGCCCGCGGCGAGTCTCGCGCTCACCGCCCGACCCAATCCGCTGGTCGTCGCCTCCGAGCTTGCCGTCGAGCTCCCGGCTGCGGGGCCGGCCCGGATCGTCCTCTATGATGTGAGTGGACGGCGGGTGCGCACTCTGGCCGACGGGACAATGACCGCCGGCGAGCATCGGATCGCCTTCGACGGGCGTGATGCGGCGGGAGAGCGTCTCCCGAACGGCGTGTATCTGGCGCGGCTCGAGGCAGGTGGAGCCGCTACGGAGCTTCGACTCGTCGTCTTGCGTTGATGCGCCGACTGGCGATCGCCGTCGCGATCTTCCTCGTTGTCGTCGGCGGGACGGCGATTGCTCTGCGCGTCGTCTTCCCGCCGGAGCGGATCAAGACGGTGGTGGTGCGGCGAGTCGAGACGGCGAGCGGCCTCTCGATCGCCGTCGAACGCGCCGGGCTCGGGATCTCCCGTCACGGGCTCGCGGTCAAGCTCGGCAACGTCGTCGTTAGCAATCCAAACCGCCGCGGCGAAGATCCGGTGCTTCGCCTCGATGGGCTCGAGGTAGGGGTCGCTCTGTGGCCCCTCTTCCGGCGGGATGTCCGGGTCACCCATCTCCTCATCGACGGGGCGAAGGTTTTCCTGATCAAGGACGCAAGCGGCGTCTTCAATGCCCAAGTATCGGCCGCGCGCCCACCGGCGGGCGCCGCACCGGGGACGCCGGAGGCGAAGGCGTCTCTCCTCGTGGCGGTGCCGGCGGCCGAGATCCGCAACCT
>JBIOUT010000061.1:0-4639 GCA_044867365.1 Candidatus Eiseniibacteriota bacterium
TTGTAGCAGACCATGGTGTCGCCCATGAACCGGACGCTCCAATAGACCGAATTGCCGGAGAAGAAGGCGAGATTACCTCCCGCCTCGCGAAACGCCTCCGCCTGGTCATACATCTCCTTGGACCAGTACTCGTCGTGTCCGACGCTCATGAAGAGGTTGTAGTGGGAAAGCAAGTCGGGTTCGCGATGGACCGCAAGATTGGTGCAGAACTCCACCGGGATGCCCTGGGTGCGAAGAAAGGCAGCAAACGGTCGCTCATACCAGGGGAACTGTCCCTTCCCCCTTTCCTCGTCGTAAGGGCGCGCATAGGAAACGAAGTAGCTCCGGTGATTGCCCTCTGAATTCTGGGGATAGAGGCTCCGTCCTCCCCAGGCGTTGTACGCGTGGTAGGTATTGGTGGAGAGCTGAAACAGAATCTTGGAGGTCGAGCCCGGTTGATCCTCCCGCACCACAAAGGGCACGAAGCTCGACTCCGGGGGAGCGGAGGTGAAGCCATCACCTGCGTCCGAAATGAGCCGAGCGTAATAGACCGCGCTCGGCCAGGAGGGATCGATCGGGACGCTCAGGGTCACCGGCCAGCCACATCCCCAGGCGAAGGCGCTTTCGGGAACGGTGAAGGCAGCACCGAGAAGTTGCTCGTATCGGGCGAGCACGTTGGAGGGGTCGAGCGCATCCTCGATCCACACCGAATAAGTGGCGGCGCTGGTGCTGACGTGGAGCTCGAGGGTGTCGCCCTGAGCTACATCAGGGGCGGTCGGGTAGCCGTTGATCCAGGCGTGGGCGGGGGGTGCGGCGGTCAGGAGCAGAGCACACGAAAGCCACAGAATGATGCGACTGCGAACGCTCGAGGGGGAGAGCATTCTGTACCCCCAGGGCTTGGAGAGATGCCGTGCGCGGGACGCGCCGGGGTGGAAGCCAGGGTTGCCGGGATTGTACAACAAGAGCCGGTTCCTTGCATCCCCATGCGGTCTTTGGGATTACTTCGGGTCGCTGAGAATGCGGATGGTCTCGGGGTAGAGATCGTCCAAGGTGCCGTAGAGGGCGGTCGTGATCTTCAACGGCTTGAGCCGGGCAATCGGATCATCGCCGGGATCGGGAAAGGCCATCTCCCCGTTTCCCTGCTTGAAATCGAGCCGAGTGAGGCGAGATGTCGAGGTGAGGAAGTAGGCGGCGTCACACTTCTTGCCATCGATGCTCGGGATCTCCTTGTAGAGAATGATGGGAAGGAAGTCGAGAGAAGTAATTCTCTCACCGCCGACCTTGGCGGCGGCGCGAATGATCTCGTGTCCATTACGTGTCACTCGTGCACGCACGCTCCCCGCTTCTTCCCGGATCTCGGTCTCACCAAGGACCGCCGGCCATCCTTGCCCCTCTCGGTAGCAAGCGAGGCTCACGTCCGTGCTCGTGTACAAGTAGGGGACGAATTGGCCAGCGTAGTCCCCATAGCGCACCGGGATGCAGGGCATGGTGAAGTTGTGCGGTCCGATGCCGGTCACCTCCGGGCAGAGGAAGAAGCACATGGCGACGGTGTTTCCTGGCATCGGCTCGAGCTCACGCGGCAGGACCGCGCGGATCGCCTCTTCCTCGGCCTCGTAGACGATCATCAAGACGACGTCATCGACATACTGATAGGGCGGCAGCCCGTACAGGGGCTTGAGGAAGGGAAGACCTCGCGGCCTCTTGGGGCTGAGATCGATATCTCCACCGCGATAGGAGCGCTTGGTGCGGGTCGTTGGACGTTGTTCGGTAGCGGATTGCCTTTCCATGACTCAATCTCCTACGCGGATCAATCTCCGACTCGACTTCACAGCGAAGTGCCGAGCCAGGTGGCGAGCGGCTCCACTTCTTTGGCCAGGGTGAGCGTGCCGTCGGGCTCGAGCGCCACCGCGCGCGCCGTCGGCCGCATGAATCGATGGGCATAGCTCAGGGTGTAAGCGCCCTGGTTCAAGTAGGCGAGGATATCTCCGGGACCGGGCGTCTCTCCGTAGAGCGCATCACCGAGAAAGTCGCCGGGGTCACAGAGTGAGCCGTAGCACGCCGCCGCCGCCGGCTCGAGACCTCCCGGCCGGGAGAGATTGACGACCGGAAAGCGCTCGGTGCCGAATCGGTCGTAACCGACAAGACTTGTCGAGCCGTCGAGGATGGCCATGCCGCTCTTCATGGTGTAGACGCGCATCAGGATGTGCATGGCCTTGGCCACCAGGAAACGTCCTGGCTCGATGGCGACCGTGAGCCCCGCCATCCACGGAAAGCGGGCGCGCCCCCAGGCGAGAGCCGCCGCCAGCCCCGCCCCATATTCGGCAAGGGGCGGTGGCTCGGGGGCGCCCTCGGCATAGCGGACTCCACCAAGCGTGCTCGAGGCCGCGGCTCCGGGGAGCGAGGTGGGGGCCGATCGGGGCGTGCTCTCGCCGGCGGGGACGAGTCCTCCTCCCAGGTTCAGGAATCGCAGGCGCCGCTTCTCGTCGCCCGACAGCGCGGCGTCGAGCGGAGGAATGATCTCCTCGATCAGCGTCCGGTAGTGCCCGGGATCGGGAACCGGCCCGCCATGGATGTGGAGGCCGATGAGATCGAGCTCGGATCGCCGCAACGCCGCCAGGAAGCCGTCGATCTCGTCCGCAGCCACACCGAAGCGCGACCAGGGCGTCCGCGCCACTCGCGGAGGGCGCAGGCGCACGCCGACGCCGATCGCTTGAGCCGTGGGCCTCGCCGCCAGACGTGCGCGCAGGAGATCGATCTCCTCGGTGTTGTCGATCTGGATGAGCACCCGGCCCTCCTGTGCCAGTGCAAGATCGACCTCGGCGGCCGACATCGCCGGTCCGTTCAATGTGATCGCGGGAGCCCGCATGGCGAGCGCCAGCTCGAGCTCGGGAAGGCCGCCGACCTCGGCTCCGAATCCGCGATCGGTCAGCTCGCGGATCACCCGCGGCAGGTAATTGGCCTTGTAGGCATACAAGGCGGCCGCCGGCTGACCGAGGGTGGCCAGCGCCCTCGTGAGCTCATCGGCGCGCCCGCGGAGGGCGCGGACGTCGAGCAGATATTGAGGGGTGCCAAAGCGCTCGGCGCTCTGGAGCGCAGGGTCGCGCATCGCTTGGACGAAGCCCGAGACCTCGGCGGCGATCGGGTCGGGAGCGGGCGGGGTCGGAGGAGGAGATTCGGCGATGCGATTCGATCCGGACATCGAGAAGTGAGTCCTATCGTGAGATGTGAGCCTTGTCGTCCGAATGAGCACTATCGCTTGACGGCGATGACTTGAAGATGCTCGCCGAAATCCCGGTAGGGTGACACCTGGGCATAGCGAAGCTCGAGATCGAGGGCGCGCGCGAAGTAGTCGGCGTCGGCGAGTCGGGCCTCCGCAACTTCCCGCGGCAGATGGTTGTGGATGACCGGCTTTCCCAGCGCCTGCCGTCGCTCGAGCCCGCACGCATCGAGCAATCGATCGAGCTCCTCGAGATTGAAGCCGTGAGTGCCGTGCTCGTGGTAGACGTTCTCGAAGCCCTCGGCGAGGAGCCGCTCGGCCGCTTCGATGCCGCCGCCCAGGGCATGAGCAAGGAGCCCGGGCCGACTGTCGATCCCCAGGCAGATCGGGCTTCCCGACTTGAGCACCCGCGCGAGCTCGCGTAGACATCCCTTTCCGATGCCGAGCATCGTGCAGATCGAGAGCGGATCGCCTTCGCAGAGGATCAAGTCGAAGGTACCGCTTGCAAACATGCTCAGGTCACGGAGGTCGGCGCGAGTTGCATTCACCCGATCGGCGACTCCGGCCCGAGCCACCTGCTCCCGGGCGACCGCCAGCATCGCCTCCGAGAGATCCACGAGATCGATGCTCGCCCGGGTGGCGGCCGCGAGCTTGAGCGTCCACAGGCCGTAGCCGCCGCCCGCATCGAGGATCCGGGCCTCCGCAGTCGCCGGGAGAAAAGGCTTGAGCGACTCCCAGGTCATGGCGTCATAGAGACGCCAGTAATGCGTCTCGTACTCGCCGGGCATCTCGGCGGCCCGGCGATCGTAGAAGCGGCGAATCGGCTCGAGCGCAGGCGCTCGGGAGGGCGAATGCACGGGTGCTCCTGGTTTGTGGCTCGGGGTCGAGAAGTGCGACGTCTCGACTAGGGCCTGGCGCTCAGAAGTCGTACGGCGGCGGACTCGCTGCGCTTGCTGCCGGTGACGCCTTTACCGCTACTCGCGCCCTTGCCGGCGGTCGCGCGCTTACCGTTGGCTCCGTCTCTCGCTGCACGTCCATTGCCGGCAGCGACGGCGACGGCGCCGAGCGCGTCGCCGGCATCGGTATGGTGGGCGCCGAGACTCCGCAGGCCCGGCTCGACCGCATGGAAGAGCGGCTCGGTTCTTTCCCGCGCGAAGCGATCGGCGTGTTCCGCGCGCGATCGATATTCCTCGACCGCATTCCACAGGACGAGATTGATCATGGTGGCGAAGTCGATTCCCCACCATTGGCAACCGAGAGCAAGGAAGGACTCGGTCGCCGAGATGTCCGGCAGGGGATTGACCTCGATCAACCAGAATCGCTGGCCGTCATCGATGAACTCCATGCGGTTGTAGTGCCGGGCGCCGATGGCGGCATGCATACGCCAGGTCAGGCGCTTGAGCTCGGCGAGCCGCGCCGAATCGAGGTCGGGGCGCACGACGT
>JBIOUT010000062.1:0-4867 GCA_044867365.1 Candidatus Eiseniibacteriota bacterium
TGGAACCGGAACCTATCAGGGAGAAGAAGGCGGACTCTACCCGCAAGGCGCCAACGTGCGGCCGGCGGCTCATGATGCCGCCGGCCGAACTCTCGCCGAGGCGATCGCTCCCATCGCCGGGAGAATCGTCTTCATCTCGATCGGAATGTCGAACACCACCCAGGAGTTCTCCCGCTTCGTGCAGCTGGCCATGAGCTATCCCGGACGGAACCCGGATCTGCTCGTCGTCGATTGCGCCGCCGGTGGCCAGCATGCCGCCATTGCCGCGGACCCGAATTCCCCTTACTGGAACACCGTTCGACAGCGGCTCATGGCGGCGGGAGTCGATTCGAGCCAGGTGCAGGTGGCCTGGGTGAAGGAGGCGGTGGCGAACCCGACCCTGCCCTTTCCCCAGGACGCACTCCAGCTCGAGGGATACCTGCGCGCCATCGCCATGAACCTCACCGACAAGTTTCCCAACATCCGGCTCGCCTTCTATTCGAGCCGCATCTATGCCGGTTATGCGCAAGGGGTGTCGTCGCTCAATCCCGAGCCCTATGCCTATCAGTCGGGCTTCTCGGTCAAGTGGATGATCGAGGACCAGATCAACGCCGCCGACCCCGGCCTCAATTACGACCCGCAGAACGGACCGGTCGAATCGCCATGGCTGTCTTGGGGCCCGTACCTGTGGGCCGACGGCCTAGTCCCGCGCTCGGATGGCCTCACCTGGGAGTGCAGCAACTTCCAAAGCGATGGGACTCATCCGTCGACGTCGGGCCGAGAGAAAGTGGCGACGATGCTTCTCCACTTTTTCACCACCGATCCTACGGCGACTCCCTGGTTCCTCGCCGGTGAGACCGGCGTAGCCGAGGGCCAGGGTTCAGCGGCTCCGCCTCACCTCCTGCTCGGTCCGGTGGAACCCAATCCGATGGTCACGCAGGCGGTGATCCCGGTCGAGCTAGGAGATGACGCTCTCGTCAAGGTGATGATCCATGACATCGCCGGGCGGCTCGTGCGAATCGTTTATCAGGGAGAGCTTCCGGCCGGCCGGTACGACCTCCGTTGGGACGGAGCGGACGAGAGAGGGAGGCATGTCGCTTCCGGCACCTACTTCTTGATGGCTCGTGACCGCCGTTCCGAGAGCCGAGTCAAGCTCACGCTGACCCGCTGATCGGGGCCGACCTGTTCCGCCGCGGCGAGTGCTCCAGAGTGAGCCTTCGTTCCGCTCTAGATTGAGTCGCTGTCTTCGCCCGCCGAGACAAACCAATCGCTATATGGAAGGGTCTAGGGCGGTTGCGGCTCCCAACCGGCCAGCTGCTCAGCCAGCGTGGGTTCTTGCCCACGTCGCTCTCGGGCGCCTTCTCCGGGCTCCCATCCCCTTTGCCCTCAATCGCTTGGGTGAAACTGCCGATATCCTCCAGGAAATCATTCTTAACTGGAAAGGAACCATTGGCGACCGGGCGGACGAACACCCAGGGTCCAGATCGGGGGCGCGTGCGCGCTCCACTGTGTCTTTGGACCCGTAGGACTTCGAGGGCGATCGACTTCAACCTCGCCGACTGAGCATGCGTTACGGACTACGCTTGAGAATCCTGGTCCTGGCAACGTCGACACCGGTGTTGCTGGGTCAAGCCGCGCTCTGGCTCGTCGATCGCAGCGTCCAGGAAAATGTCCGATCGACGACCGACGACAACCTGCGCAGGTCCGCCCTCGTTTGCGAGAACATCCTCGGCTCCCGCACCCACACCCTCCAATCTTCGGCCCGCGCCATCAGCCATGACTCCCGATTCCTCGCAGCGCTGACCATTCCCGCCTCCCCGGGGGATCCGAAGTATCGGGCGATCGTCAAGGAAGCCGCCGGCGACCTCAACCGGATCGCCGAGGCCGATCTTTTCGAGGTGCTCGACAGTAAGGGACGTGTGATCGCCTCCGCCGGAGGCGCCGCGTCCGATGACAAGAGTCGGGCACAGCTCTTCGCACGCATGGGAGCCGGTGGAAGCTCCATCGATTTCGTGAAAGGGGTGAAGACGGGCCTCTATCTCGTTGCAGCCCGAACGGTGACGTCGGGTGACAATAACATCGGGTTCTTGTTGATCGGCGAGCGGATCGACGACGAGCTCAAGACTCTGACTCGGTGCGAGGTCACCTTTCTTGCCGCCGGCAAGGTTTTGGCCACGACCTTGCCTCCCGGGGATGACCAGTCGGAGGTCACCAAGAAGCTCGAAACCCAGTATTCCTCGGACGCCGACCTCTCCAGGGGCGCCATCTCTGAGATCAAGGGCGGAGCAGAGTCCTACCTGACTCTCGCCCGCACCGTTCCTGGCTCGGGGCCGAAGACGCCGGCGATCTTTGTCATCCAGCGCTCCCTCGACGAGGATCCTGCGTTCCTATTCGGCATCCACGCCCGTCTCAACCAGCTGGGAGCGGTGATCGTGCTCGCCGGCGTCGTCCTCGGGCAGATGCTATCGAGGAAGATCATCGGCCCCCTGCTCCAGCTGGTGCGCAGCGCCGAGGAAATGGAAAAGGGCAATTACGAGTATCCGATCGACGTGCGCACCAAGGATGAAATCGGCTACCTCGCCGATCGATTCCGGGACATTCGGGAGCACCAGCGCGCCTACGTGAGCAGCCTGGAGGAAGCCGCGCGACTCAAGAGCGAGTTCCTGAGCGTCGCCTCGCACGAGCTTCGCACCCCCGTGTCCATCATCAAGGCTTATGGCGAGCTCCTGTCGAGCGGCAGACTGGGATCGATGAACAGCGAACAGAAGAAGGCCCTGGGTGTCATCGACACTCAGCTGGATGGGATCGAACGGATCGTTGAAGACGCGGCCTGGCTATCCCAGCTCCAAGGCGAGCGCCCCACCCTCAACGTCGACGAACACGAGGTTCGCGAGCTCATCAAGGCGGCGGTCGAGGAGGCTTCGGCCGATGCCCAGGGACGCAAGCATCGTTTCACCACCGAAATCGAGCCAGCGGTGGGGCAACTGCGAGTGGACGGGCCTCGCTTCGTCCATGCCCTGGCCAATCTGGTGAGAAACGCGATCCGGTTCACACCGGACGGCGGCCGGGTCAGCATGCGGGCTCGGAGGGAAAACGGTGAGGTCCTAATCGAGGTCCAGGATTCGGGTATCGGAATCGCCGAGGACAAGAAGCAGCACCTCTTCGACCGATCCTTCATGTTCCGGAGCTCGCTCGAGCACCATTCGTCGCGGACCTTGGAGTTCAATTCCGCGGGTCTCGGACTGGGATTGCCCCTCGCCCGCGGCATCGTCGAGGCGCACGGCGGAACGATTCAGGTGGCAAGCGAGATTGGGCGAGGAAGCACCTTCACTATTCGCATCCCCGCCGACCAGCCCGCCGAAGTGCTGGCGACCACTGCTGCCTGACCGCTTACTCCTTCCGCATCGCCCGTAGGCCTTGACCACAGGCGCCCCGCCACGCATCATTCTGTTTGCGCACGCACGACAAACACGATTAACGAACGGGGAAGAACTCGACTCGCATGGGCTATCAGTACATCTTTACCATGAAGGACCTGCGCAAGGTCTATCCGCCCCAGCGCGAGGTTCTCAAGGGAATCTGGCTCTCCTTCCTTCCCGGAGCCAAGATCGGCGTCCTCGGCATCAATGGCTCGGGGAAGAGCACGATCCTCCGCATCATGGCGGGGGTCGATCGCGAGTTCATGGGCGAGGCCGCGCTCGCCGCCGGAGCCACCGTCGGCTACTTGCCGCAGGAACCGCGTCTCGACCCCGCCAAGGATGTCCTTGGCAACATCATGGAAGGAGTGGCCAGCACCCGCGCTCTCCTCGATCGCTTCGAGAAGATCAACAACCGGCTCGGCGAGGAAATGTCACCCGAAGAGATGGAGACGCTTCTCGAGGAGCAGTCCAAGGTCCAGGACCAGATCGAAGCGACCGGAGGCTGGGAGCTCGACCGCACCCTCGAGATCGCGATGGAGGCGCTGCGCTGCCCACCCGGTGATGCCGAGGTGGCCCGGCTCTCGGGGGGGGAGATCCGCCGGGTGGCGCTCTGCCGCCTCCTTCTCCAGCAACCGGATCTCCTCCTTCTCGACGAGCCCACCAACCATCTCGACGCCGAGTCGGTGGGCTGGCTCGAGCGCCACCTCGAGGAGTACAAAGGAACCGTCGTCGCCGCCACCCACGACCGCTATTTCCTCGACAACGTCGCCGGCTGGATCCTCGAGCTCGACCGCGGGACGGGGATTCCGTGGGAGGGCAACTACTCCTCCTGGCTCGAGCAGAAGCAGAAGCGACTCGAGCTCGAAGAAAAGCAGGAGTCGGCTCGGCGGCGGACCCTGGGGCGGGAGCTCGAGTGGATCCAGATGAGCCCGCGGGCGCGACAGGCCAAGGGCAAGGCGCGCCTCAATGCCTACGAGAAGCTTCTGGCCGAGGAAACCGAGCGCCATCCGGACACCGCCGAGATCGTGATCCCGCCCGGCCCCCGCCTCGGCGATACGGTCGTCGTCGCCGAGCATCTGCGCAAGGGCTACGGCGACCGACTGCTCATCGACGACATGAACTTCCGTCTGCCGCGAGGCGGGATTGTCGGCGTCATCGGCCCGAACGGCGCCGGCAAGACCACCCTCTTCCGCATGATCCGCGGCGATGAGGCGCCCGATTCGGGGAGCCTCACCCTCGGCGACACGGTCAAGCTCGCCTACGTCGATCAGACCCGCGACAATCTCCAGGGAGACAAGACGGTTTGGGAGGAGATCTCGGGGGGCGAGGACACGATCACTCTCGGTACTCGCGACATCGCCTCACGCGCCTATTCGGCCATGTTCAATTTCCGGGGCTCGGACCAGCAGAAACGGGTCAAGGATCTCTCGGGAGGCGAGCGCAATCGCGTTCACATGGCCAAGCTCCTG
>JBIOUT010000063.1:0-3418 GCA_044867365.1 Candidatus Eiseniibacteriota bacterium
CCCTTATCGGGCCGCCGCGGAACGGGCGACAAATATGAACAGGGTGGTTCAAGCGGCGCAATATTCCGGCGAGCCTCATCGCATCGCCGTGATCCTCGACCAGGGCATAGGCCGAGGACCCACTGCCACTCATACAAGCTCCGATCGCAGTCGCCCCCCGTAGTTTCTCGAGGACTTCCGCCATCACCGTGTAACGCCGAGCCACGACCCGCTCGAGATCATTGACCAGATGGCGTCCGATCAGAACCCGGTTTTGTTCTCGGATCGCAGACTCGAGCATCCTAGATGAGGCTCCGGTGGCTGTCAACTCCTGCTCGGAACGAGCCGCATAAGCCCAGCGCGTTTCGACCGTTCGGTCGGGCGTTGAAAGTACGATCCAGAGCGGAGGTAGCGGCGGCAAGCGCCGCATCCGTTCTCCCCGACCGCTCACCAGGCATGTCCCTCCGGCGAGGAAGAACGGAACATCGGATCCGATGCTCGCCGCCAATCGATAGAGCGTCGATGCTCCCAATGAACGCCCGGCGAGCGCATCGAGAGCGAGGAGGACCGCGGCGGCATCGGCCGAGCCACCGCCGAGCCCTGCTCCGACTGGAATCTGCTTGTCGAGATCGATCTCGATTCGAATGTCCGCTCCTCTTCGATCGCTTTCTCCGGACGGCGACGGCGATGCGCCATTGGCGGCCGCCGACCATGCCGCCGCCGCTTTCCAGGCCAGATTCGCCGCCCCCGGCGGGACGTGAGCACCTCGCGCCTCGAGGGTGATTCCGCTTCCCGGAGTCACTCGCACCGTCACCCGGTCGAAGAGATCGATCGCCTGAAAGATCGATGCGATGTCGTGATAACCGTCCTCCCGGCGGCGCAGAACTTCGAGAGTCAGGTTGATCTTGGCCGGAGCCAGGAGGGTGATCTCGCCTCGTGTCTGGATGGGATGCTCCTGGGAGGTGCGGCTGCCACTCACGCCGGGAGAGTCCACGGCTCAGTACACGTAGAGGATGAAGCCGACTGCCGCGAGCCAGAGGAGAACATTGAGGAGTGTGGGGATGTCGGTCAGCAAGACCTCGGTCGGATTGCCTCCCGATTGCCGTTCCATCACCAGGTAGTCGTAGCGAAGGAGCCCGTAGATGACGAAGGGGATGGTGTAGACGAGAGCCGGCGACTGGAACTTGGCGACGGTCGCGGGGGCGATGGTGTAAATGGCATAGGCGATCAGAGTCACCGCCGTCATCACCCCCATCATCAGATCGAGAAGAGCAGGTGAGTATTCCCCGAGGGTGCGCCGGTGACTCGCCGCACCTCCCTCGAGCAGGATGAGCTCCTGCCGGCGCTTTCCCACCGCGAGGAAGAGGGCGAGAAACAGGGTACAGACCAGGAGCCAGGGCGAGAGCTCGGTGCGCGGATCGACGGCTCGCACGAGCTCGACGCCGGCGATGGCGCGGATGACGAAGCCGACGGCGATCGCCAGGGCATCGAGGATGATGACCCGCTTGAGCACGAGCGAGTAGGCGAGGATGAGGGCGGCGTAGGCGACGGCGCTGAGCGCGAAGCCGGTCCCCAACCATGAGGCTGCGCCGAGAGCAAGGCCGAGGAGGGCGGCGGCGATGATCACTCCCACCATCGGCGGCAGCGCCCCCGAGGCCATCGGCCGGCTTCGCTTCTCGGGATGCAGGCGGTCGCGCTCGAGATCCAGGAAGTCGTTGATGATGTAGCTCGCCCCGGAAACCGCACAGAAGATCAGGAACCCGCCGACCACCCGCCCGACGATTCGGTGATCCAGAGCATGCTGGGAGAAAATGAGCCCGGCGAACAGCACTCCGTTTTTGATCCACTGCCGCGGTCGCAGACTGGCTATGAGCGCCTTGAGCAAGGCTTCTCCTCTTCGGTCTCGCGATCGAGTCCATCGCGATCGGGATGGTTCAATCGGATCTGCAGGTCATCGACGGCGCGATGAGGCATGGGGGAAGGGCGGGAAGATAAAGGAGAAGGTGCGCGTGTGCCGGGGTTGACGGGACGTCTAGAGGGATCCGTCCTTTTCCGACAACGACAGACTCTCTCGCTGAGCGGTGGGACTCGGACCCCCGGCTTTGTGCGCCTCGCGCTCGGGCGCGCTCAGCGCCAACAAAGTCACACCCAAACAGATCACCAACACTCCCATGATCCGCGTCAGGCTCACGTGCTCGTGCAGCAGCAACCACGAGAAGAATACCACCATGACATAGCCCATGCTCACCAGCGGGTAGGCGAGGCTCAGCGGCAGCTTGCTCAGGATGAAGAGCCAAATGAGCGAGCTGAATCCGTACATCAAGAAGCCGAGCAGCACGAGCGGTGTGGTGAACAGCCGCACGTAGTACCCCACCGGCCCGGCGGTGTCCATGCTGATGTTGGCTCGCCCGATGGCGAACTTGAGCAAGAGTTGACCGGCCACCGCCGGCGCGACGCTGCTGAGAACGAGGAGGACGCTCTTCATGGTCGTTTTCTTCCAGTGGGCGCGGCGGCGCGCGGAAAGATCTCCGCCTCGACCTGCGCACAGAGCACATGACCGAGGAGGAGATGGACTTCTTGAATGCGGGCGGTATCGGTCGAGGGCACGACGAATGCCAGGTCGCAGCTCCGGGCGAAATCGCGGCCGCCGAGGCCGGTGAAGCCGATGACCCGCACCCCCAGCCGGGAGGCGCAGTCGACCGCCCGCCGGACATTGGCCGATCGACCGCTGGTCGTGAGAGCGATCAGGAGATCGCCCGAACGTGCGAGCGCTTCGAGCTGCCGCTCGAAGAGGTGCTCGTAACCGTAATCGTTGGCGATGGCGGTGAGGGCGGCGGTGTTCTCGGCGAGGGCGATGGCGCGAAGCGCCGGGCGATCGTAATAGAACCGTCCCGAGAGCTCGGCCGCCAGATGAGCGGCCTGGGAAGCGCTGCCGCCGTTGCCGCAGAAGAAGACATGATGGTCGGCGCGGAGTGCGGCAACCGCCATCTCCACCGCCTTCGCCATCCGCTCGGCCTCTCCGATCGTTGCCGCGACCACCTTCGACGCCTCGGCGAACGCGGCGACGACCGCGCTCGGCGCGGCACCCCGGTCATTCTTCTTCGGTCGCGACACTCGCTTGATTCGCGCCGCTCCCTTGAGTCGCGCCGCGTGCTTGAGGCGGGTGACTCCCATCAACGCGCTGCCTCCCTCGCCCGCACCTGCGCCACATAATCGGCCAGGGCCTCTTCCCAGTGGCGGAGCGCCTTCCCGGTCAAGCTCTCGAAGCGCGCGCTCGCCAGCACCGAGTAGGCGGGGCGGAGCGCCGGGCGGCCCAGCCGGGCACGGGTCGTCGCCTGGACCTTGCTTGGATTCTCCCCGGCGAGACGGAGGATGGCACGGGCGAGCTCGCAACGCGTCGCGCTTCCCGAATTGACCACATGAACGATGCCCCAGGCCC
>JBIOUT010000064.1:0-12912 GCA_044867365.1 Candidatus Eiseniibacteriota bacterium
CACGTTATAGACAATGATCGGCAGGGGAACGGCGCGAGCGACGGCTTCATAATGGCGGACGAGCCCTTCGGGAGTGGGCTTGTTGTAGTAGGGAGTGACCAGCATGAGTCCGTCCACTCCCACCTCCTTGGCGGTGCGTGAGAGCTGGATCGACTGCTCGGTCGAGTTGGTGCCGGTGCCGGCGATGACGAAGGCGCGCTCCGACGCTTCGGCGACCACGAGCTCGAGCACCTTGCGCCGCTCCTCGGCGCTGAGCGTGGCTCCTTCACCGGTCGATCCGATGGCCACGATCCCGTCGATCCCGGCCTCCACCACATGATGGACGACCGCGCGAAGCGCCTTTAAGTCGAGCGCTCCTCCACGAAACGGGGTGACGATGGCAACCGTTGCGCCTTCGAACATGACCGGCTCCCTCCCATGGTCAGCTCGCCGCCTCCCGGCGCCTCGGAGCCGAGGGACATTGCCTGGGCCTCAGCGGGCCGGACGCACGACGAGACGGAGACCGCCGGTTTTCTCGAGCGGGGTAACGCGCACCGAATCAGCGGACTCCGAGGTCGGCTCGCCGGCATCATAGCGCCGGTCGCCGTCGCGATCGAGGAAAGCCTGTACGCGATACAAGCCGGGGATCAGGTTGCGGATCTCGAAGGCTCCCAGGCTGTCGGGCTGGGTCTGACCGGCGGCGGTCGTGTCCGGAAGCTCGACCTCACCCTCCCGAGGCGGGACGGCCCGGGCCCGGAGCCAGGCTTCGACCCAGAGGGGGCGGCGGGCGGTCCGGGTCGTGTCCTGGCCCGCCGAGCGCGTCGTGTCGGGATGGACGGAGCGCGTCGTATCGGGCGGGGCAGCGAGCCCTCCAGCCCCCGTCGAGTCGATGACGGTTCCGGCGATCGAGCCCGGGGCGCGTGGGTCGCGATAGTCGATGGCCACCCCGCTTACCAGCGGCCGGGTCGGATCGAGCCACAGTGTATCCGGATAGGCGGCCAGGAAGTCGGTATCGCGATCGAACTCGCGGTCGTGGTTGGGGTCGAAGTGGGCCATCACCCGGTAGCGGCGGCCGGCCTTGAGTCCGATGAAGACGAAGGACGAGTCAGTGGCGGCTTGAGTGATGTAGTCCGGGAGGAGAGTGTCGGGATGCGATGCCGCATGCTGGATGTCGACCGCCCAAACCATCGTGCCATGAGCGGTCTGGCCCTTGGCGAGGAGTCGCCCCTCGATGCGACCCTGATCGAGCGAATCGCCGGTCGAGAAGACGAAGAGATAGGGCGCAGCCAGCGTATTCCCTTCGCGGTCGTCACGGCAGCCGATCCCGACGACGACGGTCGTCGTCACATCGGGCGCGAAGTCGCTGCCGCCTCCCAGGTGAAAGGTGTTCCCCTTCCAGCCTCTCTTACCAAAATCGCGCGGCGGCGAGAGGAGCACCCAATCGAGCACCGAGGCTCGATTCATCGGCTCGGAAAAGGTGATCGCCACATCGGCGTCGACCGGCACCCGTGTCGCTCCCGAGTCGGGCTGGGTGGCCAGGACGCGCGGCGGGGTGAGGTCGGGTGGCCCACCCTCGGGCAACCCCTGGCGCGCGCAGGCGGCGAGGACGGCCGCAAGAAGAAGAACGACCGACCGCCCTCTCAATCCTCCACCCTCGGGACGTCCTACCCGATGAGGGACACGAGAAGACCCTTTTGAGCATGGAGGCGGTTCTCGGCCTGAGGGAATACGACCGACTGTGGGCCTTCGAGAACCTCGGCGGTGATCTCCTCGCCGCGATGAGCGGGCAGGCAATGCATGACGACCGCCTTCGGATGGGCGGCGCGCAAGAGATCGGCGTTGATCTGGAACGGGCGGAAGATCCCTCGGCGAGATTCCGCCTCGCTCTCCTGGCCCATCGAGGCCCAGACGTCGGTGTACAAGACGCGCGCCCCGGCGACCGCAGCCCGTGGATCCTGAGTGATGGTGATCTTGGCCCCCCGCCTTTGCGCCTCGGCGACGACCTCCGGGTCGGGAAGATAGCCGGCGGGGACGGCAAGCCGGAGATCGAGGCCGAAGATCGCCGCCGCTTCGATCCAGGAGTGGGCGACATTGTTGCCGTCGCCGAGCCAGGCGACCGGCAAGCCGGCGAACTCGACCCCGAGCTCGCGCAAGGTGAGGAGGTCGGCGAGGATCTGGCAGGGATGAACGCGATCGTCGAGCCCGTTGATCACGGGGACGGTGGCGTATTCGGCGAGGCGGCGCACGAGATCATGGCTGAAGGTGCGAATGACGATGGCATCGACGTAGCCGGAGAGGACGCGGGCCACATCCTCCACCGCCTCGCGGCTATCGATCCCGATCTCGCGTTCGGTGATGTAGAGCGCCGCGCCACCGAGCTGCACCATTCCCACCTCGAAGCTCACCCGGGTGCGAAGGCTCGGCTTGTGAAAGATCATCGCCAGGGCGCGGCCGCGCAACCGATCCGATGGCCCTCGGGTCCGGAGCTCGTGCTTGATCTGCGCCGCCAGCTCGAGGACTCCTTCGAGGCGGGTGCGATCCCAGTCGCCGAGGGTGACGAAATCGTGCTTTTCCGCTTTTCCGGTTTGCCGGCCGATGACGGTCACCGACATGGTCTCCTTCTCCATTCCATGAACCCGGGCTCCACCGCACGTCATCCCCACCACCGCCGCCGCCCGCAGTGTAGATAAACGATGATCCGGCGGCAAGCGCGTGGCGGTCGCACCGCTCACCGCTCGCGCATCACTGCAAGATGAGAGGCAGGCCGGTCTCGCGGCCGCCGATCACCACAACTTTGCTATTGTTGCTCGTCGCCAGCTTCTCGGTGGCCTCGATGCCCTTCCACTTGAGGAGCTGATCGCTGATGCCCTTCGAAACGATGCTCTGGAAGTCGGAGATACCCTGGGCCTCGATCCGTTTCCTTTCGGCCTCCTGGCGCTCCTTTTGTAATATGAAGTTCATCCGCAACGCTTCCTGCTCGGCCTGCTGCTTCGACTCGATGGCCGAAGTCAGCATTTGCGGCAGCTTGATGTCGCGCAAAAGGGCGCTCTCGACCACGATACCGCGCGGTCCCATTTCTTGGACGAGCATCGCCGTGATTTCCTGCGCCACCTTCTCCCGCTCCCCGGTATAGAGAGCCTTGGCCGAATTGTTGGCGGTCACCGATCGCAGGGCCGCGCGGAGGAGTGGCTCGACGACCACCTCCACGTACTGCGGCCCGATCTTCTGATACACCTCGGCCGCCCGCGACTTATCGAGACGGAAGAGGAGTGAGGTGTCGAGGGTAATGATCATGCCCTCATTCGAAGGCACGCTTGCCGTTTCCTTGAGATTCTGAGTGCGCACCGACAGGACCTGGATTCCCTTGAGCGGATTGATCATGTGGATGCCTTCGGACAGCACCTCTCCCGTCACCCTTCCGAAGAGGATGGGCACCCCGGCATGTCCCGCCGGGACGATGGTGATCGAGCGGAGCAGCAGGATAAGAACGACCAGCGCGCAGAATCCGACTCCCAATGTCCTCATTCCCTTCATTGAGTTCCCCCTATCGAGAAACCATGGACTATCGCCGGCGAGCCCTGGGATGAGCGAGAGCGTAGGCCTCGCGCAGGCGGGCCGGCGTCACATGGGTGTAGACCTGGGTCGAGGCGATCGAGGCGTGACCGAGAAGCTCCTGCACTTCTCGGATTGGAGCCCCGCGATCGAGAAGATGAGTGGCAAAGCTGTGCCGTAGGACGTGCGGGCTCACCTTGAGTCCGCGCGCGGCGGCGAGAAGACGCGAATGCACGAGTCGTTGCACGGTGCGCCGGGATAGACGGCCTCGCGCGCTTGGGAAAAGCGGGCTCCCCCCTTCCCTTCCCCTTCCCCGGGATGTGGGGCGCGCGCGTCGATAGGCATTGAGGGCTTCGATGGCGACCCGGCCGAGCATCGCCAGGCGTTCCTTGCCTCCCTTTCCCATGACCCGCACCTCTCCGCGCCGGAGATCGACATCCTCGTCATCGAGGGCGACGATCTCGGCCAGGCGGATTCCGGTCGAGTAGAGAATCTCGAGAATGGCGCGATCTCGCAGCCCTCTCGCATCGGTCACGGGGATGGCATCGAGCGCCGCACCCAGCTCGGCCGCGGGGAGCACCCTCGGCAAAGGCTTGGGTACTCGCGGCGAGCGCAGGCCGCGAGTGGGATCTTCTTGCAACCAGCCGCGGCGAACGGCGTAGCGGCTGAAGCCGCGGAGCGCCGCCAGGCGGCGCGCCGCCGTGCGCGCGCTCAGCCCCTGGCCGGCCACTTGCTGCAAGAAATCGCTCGTCGCCTCTCGATCGAAATCGGCGACCCGGAGCGCGGAGTGACGGGGCGATCCCAGTGAGGAGGCGAAGGCGGTCAGGTCGCGGCGATAGCCGGCCACGGTATGCGGGGAGAGGCGGCGTTCGTCGGCGAGATGATCCAGATAAGCGGCGATCGCCGACGCGAGGTCCATGGCCTCAGGAGCCGCTCCTCTTGGGTTGCTGGTCGGAAGGCAGGACAAGGGCGAGGACGGCGTAGACGACGATCGCCAGTCCCGCCGTCATTACCATCGCCAGGAGCCCGATCCCGCGCACGAGCCACGGCGACACATCATGGCGGCGCGCGAATCCGGCGCACACTCCGGCGATGAGACGTCCTTCTTCGGCGCGAGTCCAGGGGGCAGGATGGCTCTCGTCCACCCCGGCTCCGATCAGGCGTTCACCGGTGACTGCGCCTGACCCGCTGCATCGTGGCGGGCGGAGACACTTCCACTGCGCTCGGCCTCATAGGAGAAGAGAGTGATGAGATTGTAGAGCCCCTTCGTCCATCGCCGCCTTTCACTTTGGGTCGTCGACGGGGCGGCAAGGCGCTCGAAGATCGTGCGATCGATCAAGCTCCAGATCGGATTGCCGCTCTGGTCGAGACAGAGATCCCGCCACCATTCCCGCTTGGCCTCGAGCCATGCGGCGTGATTGAAGGTCGAGAAACGCGGAGAAGGCTGGGCCGCGGCATGGGGTCGCGAGCCGTCGCCACCTCGCCGACCGAAACCGATCAGGCGCGACGCCCGCCGCGTCATCCCCTTCACCAGCCAATCCGCGGTGTTGGCGATCGGCCACTGCGATCTCCAGGGTCCCTTGTCGCAGGCGATGCGATTGAGGTCGTCCGCCAACCATCGGATGAGCCCGTAATGAAGAGGCTCACAGTAGCGCTGAGCGGCCGAGAGGGCGAAGGTCGCCTCGGCAAACGCCCGAGTGCAGTAAGGAGAGAACCGATCTCCCGCGGGCATGGCCTTGCGACCGTTCGCTCCTCCCCATCTCCGCATTCGATCGCAGGTGAAGAGAAGATCGGGAGCATCGATCGCCGCGAAACCTTCCGCGGCCGCCTCGTCGACGAATTGGCTCACGAAGGCCCTCCCTTCCTCGACCGCCTCCCTCCGGAAGAGCCCGCCCTGATTGTCGGCAAGCTCCTGCCCCAGAAAAGACTTCATGCTCCCCCAGGTCCAGGGCTGGATGAGGAACCTGGGATCGGAGAGATGGCCGCGGCACATCGCCCCGCCGATCCCCCACACGATGAGCTTCAGCCGGTGGATCAGTTGCGGCTGGCGAATGAGATCCGCCACCTGAATGAAATTGACCATGCCATCGTTCTGCCGGATCAGGCGGGTCGCTCCGGTTTCCCATCCCGCCACGACCTCGGCATCGCTCATCAGCTCGACCTCGTGGGGGACCCCCAGACGCGTCGCCAGCTGGACCGCGATCTCGATGTCGAGACTCCCCGGCACCCCCGAGGTGTAGTACTCGGCCGGAACGCCGCCATGACGGAGGAGCGCCGCCACCACCCGCGAGTCACGTCCTCCGGTCAGCGCGCAACGCAGGCCTCCGTAGGCGCGATCGAGAATCCGGAAGTGGGAGCTGAGCTCATCGGCGAGCTTGGAGATCGCGGCGCGCCCGGCCCCGCCCCGCCCGAGCCGGTGACGGCGGCGCAGCCGCTCACTCCGCTGAAAATGGAGGCGCTTCTCGGCAAACGGATTCCCGGATCGCCATCTCCAGATCTGCGCCGCCGGAACCGCGCGCACCCTTTCCCGCAGAGTGCGATCGCCGCCCACCCAACCCATGGTCAGGAGCTGGCTCGCGCCGCGAAAATCGAGGCCCCCGGCATCGACGCTCGAAGCGATCAGCTCGACGTGGTTGCTCACGATGCAGGACGTGCCGTCCTCGAGGTAGTAGACCTGCTCCATCCCCAGGGGGTCGGTTATCATGTCGATCGCCGGCTCGTCCTTGGCTAGGCGGAAGGCGGCGAACTGGCCTTCGAGTCGGCCTGCGAGCTCGTCCCAATGGGCGAGCAACGCACCGGCATCATGCGCTTCGAAACGCCCCTCGCGGTCGATGAGGCAGCCGTCGTAGAAACCCAAATGGCCGGCGCTCTCAGCCACGTAGCGCCGGGGCGCGGCGGCGGACTGGCCGGTCCCCATGCATGCCGCGAAGACGTTCGGATGCGGCGCCGTCTGCCAGAGCGTCGCCTCGTCAATCTGCGGATAGACCGCGGTCAATCGCCGGAGGTTCGCCATCAGGGCCGAAACGACGGGCGAGGGCAGGTTCCATCCAACCACGAAGAGGTTCATCGCCGATGAGTCACCGATAAATTGAGGCCGGGCTGCGGCTCCTTCTCGGCGGCGGATCTCACCCCGCCGCGCTCCGCTTCATAACAGAAAAGGGTGATGAGGTTATAGATCCCTCTTACCCGCCGGCGGCGTTCGCTTTCAGGGGTCGACGGGGAGGCCAAGCGCTCGAACCTGCCGCGGTCGACCAGACCCCACAACGGCGAATCGCACTGATCGAGGCACAAGTTTCGCCACCACTCGCGCTTGGCCTCGAGCCAGGCCGCATGGTCGAAGGTGCCGATTCCACCTCGAACTCGAGGCTTGAGCGCCGCCGGGCCGTTGCCAAAGAGACCCGCGGTCCGGCGTCCCGACTCCTGGACCATCCATCGCAAGAGGTTGACGATGGGCAGCTGCGACCGGCGCGGCCCCGAATCATAGGGAATGCGCTCCAGGTCCGGAGCGAGAAGCAGCATGAGACGGTAGTGCAGGGGCTCGCAGTAACGCTGAGCGGGCGAGAGACCAAAGGCGGCCTCGAGAAAGGCGCGGATGTAGAAGGGAGAAAACCGCTCGCCGGCAGGCATCGTCTTGCGTGCGTTCACTCCTCCCCATCGCCGCTGCCGATCGTAGACGAAGAAGACGTTGGGGAAATCGAGCGGTGAAAAGCCCTCGTCGGCGGCCTCGTCGATGAGCTCGTCGAGAAGAGCGCGCGTTTCCTGGCAGGCGGCGGCGCCGACAAGCCCCCCATGATCATCGATCAGCATGGTGGCAATGAAGGATCGCATCGCCTTCCAGGTGAAGCGCCGGAAGGCGAGCCCGGGATGAAAGTACATCCCCCGCGCCACCTCGGCGCCGCTCCCCCAGAGGACGAGCTTCAGACGGTCTACTCGGGTAGGTTGGCGGACGAGGTCCGCCACCTGAATGAGATTGACCATGCCGTCGTTTTGCTGGATCAGACGGTGGCAGGCGACTTCCCAGCCGGCGACCACTTCCGCGTCGGTCATGGGCTCGACATGATGGTGAACACCGAGGCGAGCGGCCACCCGACCGGCAATCTGGATGTCGAGGCTACCCGGAGTTCCCGAGGTGTAATAGCGGGCGCGGATGGCGCCGTGAGTCAAGAGTGCGGCGATGACCCGCGAGTCCTGGCCGCCGGTCAGGGCGCACTCGAGATCGCCATAGGATTCGGCCAGAGTCCGGCAGCAACCGACGAGCTCGTCGGCGAGCCGACGGAGAGATTCGGGCCGAAGCATGTCGGGTCGGCGCCGGCTCAACGGCGACCGGGGGTAGTGCGTCGTCTTTTCCGGTTCGCTTCGCCCCGGGATCCAGCGCCAGAGCTGCGCGGCCGGGACGACGCGGATCTCCTCGCGCAGGGTGCGGTCGCCACCCGCCCATCCCATGGTCAGGAACTGGCTCACCGCCCGGTAATCGAGCCCACCGGCATCGGCGATCTGGTCGATGAGGCCGGCCGAGTTGCTGACGAGCCAGGAGTCACCGCGCTGCAAGGTGTAAATCTGCTCGTGCCCTTGATGGTCGGTGATCATTTCGATCATCGGCTCCACTTTGGAGATGCGGAAGATGGCGAACTGACCTTCGAGCCGCTCGGCGAGCTCGTCCCAGTGAGTGAGGAGAGCTATGGCGTCATGGGCTTCGAAACGACCTTCACGGTCGATCAAGCAACCGTTGTAGAACCCGGTGTCGGATGGGCCTTCGCAAACGTAGCGGCGGGGTCGAGCGGCCTCGAGTGAGGTCGAGATGCACGCGGCAAGCACGGTGGGATGCGCCGGCGCCTGCCAGAAGGTCGACAGGTCCAGCTGAGGATAGATGGTGATCGAGCGCCTGAGCGCGGTGAGGGCGGAAGCGGCCACCCCTTCCGGCAGGTTCCATCCGACCACGAACAGGTTCATGGGCGAAGGTCAGCGATAGGTTTGTGACGACGGGCGGACGGTGATCCGGACTCGTTCTCCAGGACGGGCAACGGCGAAGGCATATTCGATCGATTGCACATCCATGCCCTGGAGGAAGAGCGAGACCCACATCTCCTTGTTGGAGGGGCGATGCTTGCCCACATAGTCGCGAAGAAAATCCCTGGCGGTCTCCGGCGTCGCGTCACCGCGCACCACCACTTTGATATTGACCTTGCCGTCGGGAAGGTCATCGCGACTTTCGCTGACGAGAGTGAGAGGCGAAGCTTTCCACTCCGGCCACGCCTGATTCGTCTGGCGCTTGGCGCATCCTACGGCCACCCCGGCGAGCGAGGCGATGACCAGGATGACCGCCAGGGGCCGCCTCATCCGAGCCGCATCCCTTCGAGACTCGCCGCTTCTCCGACCCCTGATGCAGACTCCTCGGTCGCGGCGCCGGGCTCTTCGATGAGCTCCAGGTCCGGCTCGCGAGCGGTGTGATCGCGGAGGGCGGCGAGCGCCCGGGCGGCGAAAGCCTCCTTCTTGGCCCGCCCCCGCCCGCTGGCTTGCAGTGGCGGTAAGAGGCCGAAGTTGAAGTTCATCGGCTGGAAGGGGCGAACCGGCGCTTCGGCAAGGTAGTGGGTGAGCGCTCCGATCGCCGTCTCTTGCGGAAAGGCGCAGGTTGTTTCCCCACGGCTCATGCGCGCCAGGTTGACCCCGGCCACGAAACCCGTCGCTTGAGCCTCGACATAGCCCTCGGCCCCGGTGAGCTGCCCGGCGACCAGGAGATTGGGCTGGGCGCGGAGCCGGAGATCGGGGGCGAGGACGCGCGGCGCATCGAGGAACGAGTTGCGGTGCATGGATCCCAGGCGCAAGAAGTCCGCTTCTTCCAAACCCGGTATCAAGCGAAAGATCCGAGTTTGCTCAGGATACTTGAGGCGGGTCTGAAAACCCACCAGGCCGTACATGGTTCGCACCAGGTTCTCGGCTCGGAGCTGTACGACGGCGAATGGACGCCGGCCGGTTTGCGGATCGCGCAACCCCACCGGCTTGAGAGGCCCGAAGGCGAGAGTCTTTTCACCGCGTGCCGCGAGCTCTTCGATCGGCAGGCAAGCCTCGAAGAGCAGCTTGCGATCGAAATCCTTGATCTCCGCGGGCTCGGCGCGGACGAGCTCCTCTCGGAAACGGCGGTACGTCTCCTCGCTCATCGGGCAGTTGAGATAGTCCTCGCCATGACCGTAACGGGAGCCGGGGAAGACCTTGCTGCGATCGATGGTGTCGGCATCCACGATCGGCGCGATGGCGTCGAAGAAGCTGAGGCAGGGGTCACCCACCACCCCGGAAAGCGCCTGAGCAAGCGCATCCGACGTGAGCGGCCCGGTGGCAAGAAGGGTGGGGATGTCGCCAGGGAGCGAGGTCTGCTCCTCACGCACGATCGTGATTCCAGGGTGAGCGACAATCGCCGCTTCGACTCGCGCCGAGAAGGCGTCACGGTCGACCGCGAGCGCGCTCCCCGCCGGAACCCGCACCTGCTCGGCGATCCGCACCAGCAATCCGCCGAGCTGGCGAAGCTCGCGCTTAAGCAGTCCGTGCGCGGTGGTGACGATCTCGGACTTGAAGGAGTTGGAACAGACGAGCTCGGCGAGGCCAGAGGTGTGATGGGCGGGGGTCATGCGTGTCGGGCGCATCTCGACCAGCCGCACCCGCACCCCTCGCTCCGCCGCTTGCCAGGCCGCCTCCGACCCGGCAAGTCCGCCGCCGATGACCAGGACCTCGCTCATCGTCGCGGGTCTCCTCGGCCGGCGGCTATCCGCTCGATTCCGCCGCCTCCGAAATCTCGCCCTCGGCTTCGATGCTCGCCACCGCTTTGCAGCGGTTGCAGTAGTAATGCGGCCCGGCCGCCTTGGTCTCGCGGTAGACCATGAACGGCGCCCCGCAAGCCCGGCATGGGGTGGCCACCGGACGCTGCCAGAGCGCGAACTTGCACTCGGGGTAGCGATCGCAGCCGTAGAACATCTTTCCCCGCCGGGTGCGCTTCTCGACCAGCTGACCGCCGCAACCCGGCTCCGGACATCCCACCCCTACTTTAAAGGAAGCGGTGCTCTTGCACTTGGGATAAGCCGAGCAGGCGAGGAAGCGCCCGAATCGCCCGGTCTTGACCACCATCGGCGAGCCGCACTTGCTGCACACCTCGTCGCTCACCTCGGGGACGCCGTCGCCCTCGAGAGGCTTGGTGTTACGGCATTCGGGATAGCCGGGGCATGCCAGGAAGGGGCCGTTCCGCCCGTACTTTCGCACCATGAGCCGGCCGCAGAGCTCGCACTCGACCTCGGATTCCTGCTGCACCGATTGTTTGAGCTCGGCCTGGCGCGCTTCGGCTTGCCGGAGGTCCACCTCGAACGGGGTGTAAAAGTCACGGACGACCTTGACCCAGTCATCCTCGCCGGCCTCGACCTTGTCGAGCTCTTCTTCCATGCGGGCGGTGAACTCGACCTGGAAGATGTCGGGGAAGTTCTGGATCAGGAGATCGGTCACCGTCATCCCGAGGTCGGTCGGCTTGAGCGATCCCTTGTCCTTGACCACGTAATCACGGGTGAGAATGGTCGAAACGATGGCGGCATAGGTCGACGGCCGGCCGATTCCCGCCGCCTCGAGCCCCTTGATGAGGGTCGCTTCGGTGAAGCGGGGCGGGGGTTGGGTGAAGTGCTGCTTCGGGGTCACCTTGCGGATGGCCAGCGGATCACCGACCGCCACGACCGGAAGACGCGTTCCCTCTCCTTCCTCGCGCGCCTCGTCACCCGCCGCATAGACCTTGAGGAATCCGTCGAACTTGAGCACCGTCCCCGTCGCCCGCAGCAGCTTGTCCCCGACTTCGACATCCACCGTCGTCGCGTCGAAGACCGCCGGATTCATCTGGCAGGCGACGAAACGGTTCCAGATGAGCGTGTAGAGCTTGAGCTGAGTGGGGGTGAGAGCGCCGTGCAGCGACTCGGGTGTGCGCGCGATCGAGGTCGGCCGGATGGCCTCGTGGGCGTCCTGGGTGGTGGCGCTCTTCTTGGCGTAGATCACCGCTTCGCCGGGAAGATAAGCCTCGCCGATCCGGTTCTTAATGTAATCGCGCACTTCCTCGAGCGCCTCGGCGGCGATCCGGGTCGAGTCGGTTCGCATGTAGGTGATGAGACCGACCGTCCCTTCGCCGGGAACCTCGACGCCTTCATAGAGCTCCTGCGCCACCATCATCGTCCGCTTCGAGGTGAAGCGCAGGCGCTGGTAGCCTTCCTGCTGCAGGGTGGAGGTCTTGAACGGGGGTCGGGGGCTGCGCCGCTTCTCCTGCTGCGCCACCTCCTTGACCACCCCGGTGCCCGTCCTGAGCTCCTCGGTGAGCCGCTGGGCCTCGACCTCGTTGCCGATCTCGGGAGTCTTGCCGCCGATCTTCCAGAGCTTGGCTTCGAAGCGCTCCCGTTTCTTGGTCTCGAGGAGAGCGGCAATCGACCAGTACTCCTCGGGAACGAAGGCGGCGATCTCGCGCTCGCG
Organism: Candidatus Eiseniibacteriota bacterium; assembly: GCA_044867365.1. GTDB lineage: Bacteria > Eisenbacteria > RBG-16-71-46 > CAVPCR01 > CAVPCR01 > JBIOUT01. The sequence goes on from JBIOUT010000064.1 coordinate 12,013, forward strand.
CTCGACGATCATGCGCAGCGCCACCGATTGCACCCGCCCCGCCGAGAGCCCGTAGCGCACCGTCCGCCAGAGGATCGGGCTCACCCGGTAACCGACCAGACGATCGAGCACCCGCCGCGCCTGCTGGGCGTTGACCATGTTCATGTCGATGTCGCGCGGCTCGGTCAGCGCCCTCTCCACCGCCTTGCGGGTGATCTCGTAGAAGGCGAGGCGCTTGAAGTCGACCGCTCCGTTCTTGAGCTCCTGAACCAGATGCCAGGCGATCGCCTCCCCCTCGCGATCGGGATCGGGGGCGAGGAAGACGCGCTTCAGCCGGCGAGCGGCGGCCTTGAGCTCTTTGATCGTGGGGCCCTTGCCGCGGATGGTCACGTACTCGGGCTCGAAGTTCTTGTCGATCTGCACCCCGAGCTTCGACTTCGGCAAGTCGAGAATGTGGCCGCCCGACGCCTTGACCTCGTAATCCTTGCCCAGGAACTTGGTCAGGGTCTTGGCTTTGGTTGGAGACTCGACGATCACCAGGGCGTTCGCCATCCACAAACCTCGTTTGCCATGCCGGCCTTGTGACCGCCCGCTTCTAGTTCGGGCGGGGCAGCTCGTCCTCGCCGGCAGGCGGCGGCCCTTCAACCTCGCCCTCCGGAGCATGGAAAAGCACCAGATTGATTATTCGCTTCATCTCCTCGAGATCGACCTGCTCGCGGCGGGTACCGACGATCTGATTGAGAATGAGCTCGAGCTGAAGATCGTCGAGGGAGCCCCGGTCCCTGAGGTGAAGCAGATGCCCATACGCTTCCCGGGACAGGACCGAGCGCTCGGCCCGGTCGAGAATCCGGTTATTCACCTTGCGGCGGGTCCCCTTTTCGACATAGAGACCCGAGCAGTAGGGCTCGATGAGCTGCAGGA
>JBIOUT010000065.1:0-4081 GCA_044867365.1 Candidatus Eiseniibacteriota bacterium
TCATCGAGAACGATCACTCGCGCGTACATGCGGTGAAACGCCAGGTAGTGCTCGAAGTGGCGAAGAAAGTGGAGGATGCGCGGTTCCCACCCGGTGTCGAGAAAAAGGACCCCGAAGAACTTGGCGACAACCGGCACTCCCTGCCGTCGTCCGACTGCCGACGCCCAGGGCGCGGTGTGGAAGGTGTGGGCGAGGATGAGATCGGGACGGAGCGCGGCGGCGATCTTGCCTCCCCGCCCAGCGTACACCCAGCGCGCAAGGGCGACATCACGAAGTCGCCCGAGCTGTCCGAGGACCCGACCACGAATCCGGCGCGAGGGATAAGGGACATGATGGACGGTGAGCGATCCCGGGCTCTCGCCGGGCAAGGCGTAATCGGCGCCCGCGGGAGCCGCCACATGCACGTCATGGCCTCTCCGCACGAGCGCGCGGAAGGTCACGTACTCGTCGGGGACTCCCCCACGCCCGCCCACCTCCCAGAACCCCATCCACGGGGTCATGACCAGGATGCGCACCGCCGTGCCCCGGCCACCCCCGGTCAGCGACTAATGGGGATAGACATCATTCGCCGCCGGCGGCGCGATCGGCGGCAAGGCGGCGGGCGGAGGCGTGATCGAAGGCATGGAGGGAGGGGCGGGAGCTCCGGCGGGAAGCTCGAGCTCGGGAACGGCGGTCACGGCCGATTCGATTACCGGCTCCTTGAGCACCGGTCTCGCCATCGCATGCTCGAGCACTTCATCCATGGAAGCGACCGGGATGATGTCGAGGCCGCGGCGGGCTTCCTTGTGAATGTCGACCAGATCCTTCTCGTTGCCCTTGGGCATGAGGACTCGACGGATTCCCTGGCGCCGGGCGGCGACGATCTTCTCGGCCAGGCCGCCGACGGGGAGCACATTGCCGCGCAAGGTGATCTCGCCGGTCATCGCCAGGTCATCGGCGGTGGGGACGCCGGTGAGACCCGAGATCAAGGCGACGGCGATGGTGATCCCCGCTGAAGGACCGTCCTTGGGGATGGCTCCTTCCGGGAGATGTACATGGACATCCACTTCCTTGTAAAAGCTGCGGTCGAGCCCAAGAAACTGCGCCCGGGAACGGGCATAAGAGAGGGCCGCCTGCGCCGACTCGCGCATGACCTCCCCCAGCTTGCCGGTCAGCCTGAGCTCTCCCTTCCCCGGCACGATCGCCACCTCGACGGTGAGGACATCGCCGCCGGCCTCGGTCCAGGCGAGGCCGGTGGCCACTCCGACTCGCTTTTCGCGCTCGATCGGGCTCGTCGTGAACCTCGGCACACCCAGATAGCGGGCGAGACCGCTGACGCTGATCCGGGCGGTGCGGCGCGACTTGCGCTCACTGGCGACCTTCGCCGCTCTCGGCTTCTCACCGGCCGACTTCGCCGCCACCGGCTTTGCTCCGGGCACCGACGCCTTACGCCTCGCCGCCTTGCGGCAGAGGGTGGCGATCTCCCGCTCGAGGTTTCGCACCCCCGACTCGCGGGTGTAATCGCGGATGATGCGCTGGATCACCTCGGCGCTGAGCTTGAGCTCGCCGGGCTTGAGGCCCGCCGCCTTGAGCTGCTTGGGAAGAAGGAAGCGCCGGGCGATCTCCACCTTCTCGTGCTCGAGATAGCCGGTCAGACGGATGACCTCCATTCGATCGAGAAGAGCGGGAGGTATCGTGTACAGGTTATTGGCGGTGGTGATGAACATGACCTCGGAGAGGTCGAAGTCGACTTCGAGATAATGGTCGTTGAAGGCGTGATGCTGCTCGGGATCAAGCACCTCGAGCAGCGCCGAGGCCGGATCGCCGCGGAAGTCGGTGCCGAGCTTGTCGATCTCGTCGAGAAGGAGCACCGGATTGCGAGTGCCCGCCCGCTTCATCGCCTGGATGATCCGCCCCGGCATCGAGCCGACATAGGTGCGGCGGTGGCCGCGAATCTCGGCCTCATCGCGCACCCCTCCGAGTGACATGCGGACGAACTTGCGCCCGAGTGCACGGGCGATCGATTGGCCGAGCGAAGTCTTCCCCACTCCCGGCGGACCGACGAAACAGAGGATGGGACCCTTAAGGTTTCCCGAGAGCTTGATGACGGCCAGGTACTCGAGGATCCGCTCCTTGACCTTGTCGAGGCCGTAATGGTCGTGATTGAGCACCTTCTCGACCGCCGGAATGTCGAGATTGTCCTTGGTGCGCTTCCGCCACGGCAGGGACACGAGCCAGTCGACATAATTGCGGACGACGGTCGCCTCGGGTGACATGAACGACATCTTGCCCAGACGGTCGAGCTCCTTCTCCGCCCGTTCCCGCACCGACTTGGGCATCTGGGCCTTCTTGATCTGGCGCGACAGATCCTCGATCTCGGCCGCGAACTCGTTCGAGACCCCGAGCTCCTTGCGAATCGCCTTGAGCTGCTCGTTGAGATAGAACTCCTTCTGGCTCTTGTGCATCTGGCTTCGCACTTGGCCCTCGATCTTGCGTTCGAGCTGCAAGATCTCGCGCTCGGAAGCCAGAACCCGGCCGATGAGCGCGAGCCGCTCCCCGACGTCGTCGAGCTCGAGGATCTCCTGCTTGGTTGAGAGCTTGACCAGGAGATGCGAGGCCACGGTGTGGCTGAAGGCGATGGGATCGGAGATGTTGCTCGCGGTGGTGAGCACCTCCTCCGGAATCTTGCGACTCAGGTGGACGTACTCGTGGAACGACGAGAGCACGTTTCTTACCAGAGCCTCCATCTCCGGCGACGGGGTCGTGCGCTCGATGATCGGCTCGATGCGAGCCCGGTAGTTCTCTTCGGTCTTGTACAGGCGCCGGAGCCGCCCGCGCACCAGTCCCTCGACCAGAACCCGCAGCGCCCCATCGGGAAGCCGGAAGAGCTGGAGCACCCGCGCCACGGTGCCGACGGTGTGGAGATCGTCCCGCGACGGCTCGGCCACCTCCGGCCGCTGCTGGGCGACGACGAACACCAGCCGATCGCCGGCCGCCGCCTCTTCGATGGCCGCCACCGAGGCCGCCCGCCCGATGAGGAGCGGGATGGTCATATGGGGAAAGATGACGACGTCGCGGAGCGGCAGGAGCGGCAGCCGCTCCTCGATCTCCAGGACTTCGTCGCCGTGCTCGATGGTCGCCATCGTGACTCCTCGCGGGGGGGGCGGGGACGTGGCGGGGGCTCTCTCCTCCACTTGGAGGGAGAGCTAGGCCTCTTTCTTGCGGCGCTCGCCGCGGTAAGTGATCAGGGGCTCCGCCCTCTCCAAGATCACTTCCTCGGTGATCGTGCAGCCGATGACGTCGAGACGGCTGGGAAGCTCGTACATGACGTCGAGCATCGCGGTCTCGAGCACCGCCCGGAGCCCGCGCGCCCCGGTGTTGCGCTCGATCGCCTCCTTGGCCACCGCCCGCAGGGCGCCGTCGGTGAATTCGAGCTTGATCCCCTCCATGTCGAAGATGCGCTGGTACTGGCGCACGATGGCGTTGCGCGGCTTGGTGAGGATGTCCATCAGCGCATCCTCGCTCAGGCTCTCGAGCGCCGCCACCACCGGCAACCGCCCCACCAGCTCGGGAATGAGCCCGAACTTGAGCAGATCATCCGGCTCGAGCATCGATAGGAGCTCGCCGACGTCCTTCTCCTCCCGGCTCTTGATGTCGGCGCCGAATCCCATGTGCTTCTGGCCGATCCGCCGCTCGACGATTTTCTCCAGGCCCTCGAAAGCGCCGCCGCAGACGAACAGGATGTCCTTGGTATTGACCTCGATGTACTTCTGCTGGGGGTGCTTCCGCCCGCCCTGCGGCGGCACGTTGGCCACCGTTCCTTCGAGGATCTTGAGGAGGGCCTGCTGCACCCCTTCTCCAGATACATCGCGGGTTATCGAGGGGTTCTCGCTCTTGCGCGAAATCTTGTCGATCTCGTCCACATAGACGATGCCGTGCTCGGCGTTGACCAAGTTGAAATCCGCCGCCTGGAGGAGCCGCACCAGGATGTTCTCGACGTCCTCCCCCACATATCCCGCTTCGGTGAGGCAGGTGGCATCGACAATGGCGAAAGGCACCTTGAGGACGCGCGCGAGGGTGCGGGCGAGCAAGGTCTTGCCGG
>JBIOUT010000066.1:0-7552 GCA_044867365.1 Candidatus Eiseniibacteriota bacterium
TTGAACCGCGCCCTGTCGTTCCATCCAATTGGCGATGAGACCGGGGATCACATAGCCGATGGTGCGAAGATCGAACGAGCTTTCGTTGACCCTGATGAGCAGAAAATCGCGCGACAGAGCTCCGAAGAAGAACCCGATCAGCACCGAGACCACGATCCTCCGCCGGCCATAGACCATCGTATAGCGCGAGAGTAATTTGAGAGCGGCGAGTGTGATCAGGCTGGCGATGATGGTGCCCAGGAGCCTCGACGGCTGATGAATCATGAGCGCCACATACCCAGGAACCACCATGCCTCCCGCCGCCAGTCCCAGCGTCTCGGAAAAGATGAGACTGATGACGAGGCCGAGACCGATGGCTTCTTCAACCATGAGTCACAGCTCGGTTCTTGAAGTGCAAAACGATTTCCTCGCCCAGACCGACGATGTTGCCGATGCCGACAATCACCCCCCGGTCCTCGACGAGTTCCAGAACGTGCTCGTAGACATCTTCGGCTCCCATTCCACCGAGATCGCTGAGTCGCATGCGATCGAGCCCCTGGGTCACGGCGCGGAAGGCGACGAGCGACGTTCCCTGTCCCGATAGAACCACGCGATCAGCCGGCAAGCGCCGTGCAACGAGCTCGGCGATCTGGCCGGAGCGTTGGATGCGATCCCCGCGGCAGTTGGCGAGCACGATACGAACCAACCCCGGCTGAGCCTGATCCAGGCCGAGACGCTGCCAGATGAGGAGCGTCGAGTCCGGGTCGTTGGCGGCGAAGGCGTTGATGAACTCGACCTGCTTCGAGCCGGAGCGCACGGTGTAGCGGCGGAGCGCCCCTGGATCGGGCGGCGCTTGGTGCATGCCGGCGACGGCCGTTCCTCGATCGACCCCCAGATGATTGCAAACCGCGAGGGCGAGTGCGACGTTCTCCTTGTGCTCGATGTAGGTGAACCCCGCCATCTCGGCGGAGGTGACGGCTGCGATCTCATCCTCTCCGATCACATGCAAGACGCTGCCGCGCCGGCTTGCGACCTCCTCCAGGATCGGGGCTCGCTCTCTTTCACAGGTGAAGACGTGGCCCTCACGGGGGATGGTCAGAGCCAGGGTTCGCGCCGCATCGTCGACGGTCGGACCCATGACATCCAGGTGATCGGCCCGAACATTAGTGATGACGCCGACCGAGCTCTGAATGAGGCGGATCTCGGAGATGGGCTGCAGCTCCGGAGTCACCGCCATGCATTCGACGACGAGGACCTCCGCCCCCATCTCCACCGCCCGCCGCACGATCCGGGTCTGCTCGATGATGTTCGGCCGGCCGACGCGGTAGACATCGACCTCGCTGCCGTCGGGCCAGATGAGGCGGGCCATGGTTCCGGTCGTCTTGGCCATGGCGCGGCGGCCTCCACCACGCAGTCCGCCGCAGATGAGCCTGGTCACCGACGACTTGCCGCGCGTGCCGTTGACGTGCACGCGGAGCGGAAGGCGCTCGAGATAGCGCTGGTGACGGCGCGTCTCCCACACGCCGTAGGCGGCGAGACCGGCGGTCAGGGCGGCGGAGAGGACATCCATCGCCGGTCTATCTGGCCGCTGTCGCCCCCACGGCGACACGGGCGATGCGGACTCCGCTGTCGCCGCTGTGGAGGCGGAGGAAATACACGCCCGCCGCCAACCTGCGACCGGTGTCGTTTCGCATGTCCCAGGTCAGGTTGTGTGAGCCGGCGCCCTGCGCCTCGTCGACGAGAGTCCTCACGTGACGCCCGGCGAGGTCGAAGGCTTCGAGGCGCACTCGTCGTGGTGCCGGGATCGAATAACTCACTTGCAGCTTCCCCGCAGTCGCCGGATTCGGCCAGGCGCTGATGGCGAGATCGAGACTCGGGACCGGCGCAGGGTCGTCGATCGCGACCGGCGCCGTCGGGTAGTTCGACAGCGCTTGCACGCCGATGTCCGTCCCGGCGTAGATGGTGAGGAGTCCTCCGTCGATCGCCAGCGCCCGCAGGTTCAGATTCTGGAGACCGCTCTGATTGAAAAGCGGCTGCCAGCTCTGGCCTGCGCTCAGGCTCTGGTAAACGCCGCTGCCGAAGACACCGCAGAAGACAGCGGAAGGGTGAACGGGATCCTGAGCCAAGGTACGCACCGCGCCTGCCGGAAGCCCGGTTCCCGCAGACAACCAGCTGTCGCCGCCGTTGGTGGACTTGTAAACGCCGAGATCGGTTCCGGCATAGACGATCTGCGGAGAAGTCGCATCAATGACGATATCGTGGACGAAGGGACTCCCGAGCCCGGCGTTCTTGGGCACCCAGCTCACCCCACCGTCGGTCGACCGGTAGACGCCGGAAGAATCGCTTCCAGCATAGAGTGTGCCCGAACCCGTCGGTTGCAGCGCCAGCGCCCGCACACCGAAGGAGGCAGGAAGTCCGCCGGAGCGTGAAACCCAGGTGGCGGCGCCGTTCAGGCTCTCGTAGACGCCATTGTCGGTTCCCACGTAGAGATGCCCCGACTGGCCGGGCCAGGCGACCATGTCGCGAACGAAAGCGTTACCGAGAGTGGCATTCAGGCTGTCCGGAAGGGCCCATGTCGCGCCGTCGTCTGTGCTGCGGTAGACGCCCAAGCCGTAGGAGGTGAGATAGATCGTCTGCGCGACGACGGGATCGGGTACCACCGCTCGCACCGAGTTGAAGGAAAACAAGTAACTGTTGCGCGTCCAGGATGCTCCCTGATCGGTGCTGCGCCAGAGCTGATCGCCGAAGCCGGTGCCGTCGTAGACGGCGTGCGACGACGAACTGCGAACCGCGAGCGAGAAGCCGAATGTGTTGAGGAGGCCGCCGTCGAGCTGGGTCCAGAGTCCGCCCCGGTTGTCGCTCCTGAAGATGCCCTTGCCTTTGGTCCCCGCCCATACAGTGGACGGGTTCTGCGGCGAGGCGAGAAGCGCATCCACGGTGGGATCGAGGAGGCCGGTTGAGACCGGGGTCCATGACGGCGTGTTCAAGGTGGAGTAAAAGACGCCGGCATCCTCGGTGCCTACGTAGCGCAGGGTGTCGACGACCGAAAGTGACCGGCAGCGGAAGCTCGTGAGCCCGAGATTGATGCGCAGCCAGGTGTTTCCACCGTCGACGCTGCGTATCACCCCGCGGTCGAGCTCGGCGACATAGATGCGATTGGGATCGAGCCGGTCGTACTGGATCTGCTCGGCCGCACCGTTTGTCGCCGTGGTGTCGGGGACTTGATTCCAAAAGAGACCGCCGTTGAAGCTCCGATGCACGCCGCCGCCGGTGCCGGTGGCCGCAAGAAGCGTTTCCGGCTGGGTGGGGTGGAGCGCGATATCTCGTACATTCGAGTTGGTGAGCCCCAGGTTGATGGTGTTCCAGGTCGCCCCGCCGTCGATCGATTTGTAAACCCCGAGGCCGTTGGCTCCGGCATAGATGACTGCCGTCTTCACCGGGTGAATGGCGAGCGCCCGCACCGAGGTGGTGGTGGCGAGTTTCTCGTGCCAGGTGATGCCGCCGTTGGTGCTCAGGTAGATCCCATCGTTGGTGCCGCAAAAGACGGAATCAGGATGATGAGGATTCACCGCAAGCGAGCGGACGTACGTATTCACAAAGTAGTTGCGAAAGCCGGTCCAGGTCGCCCCACCATCGAGCGATCGGTAAACCCCGGCCCCGAAGGTGGCGGCCCACATGCGGGATGAATTGAGTGGATCGCGGGCGATGGCTTGCACTCCTTTGGCGCGGGGGCCTGTCCCGGTCCAGATCTGGTTGCCGGCGTGGGCCGGGCGAAGCGCGGGCTCGGCGATGGTAAGGAGGAGGGCGGAAGCGGCGACTATCGATCGGATGGTGGTCACCAAGCCGAGCGCAGGTGTCCGGCGAATGGTCATGATTCTGGATCTCCCGGCTGTCGGCGATGGAGGGTCAGCGATGTTTGACCAGGTGTGCGAGCGCAGCTCGAGCAGGTGCGTCGCGGCTATTCGATTGGAAATGAAGATCGCGTCAAGGGCGAAACTCGATCGCAGCCCTCATGTAGCGATCGATATGGGCGATTAGAGGGCAACGGGGGCACTGAACCCTGTCTCGATGATTTTAGCAGGTATCAGGCCATCCTCCCATCGGCTCTACTGGTAGACTCCTCGGTGGCGCCCGACCTCGCCACCCGTGCCCTGGCTGTAAAGCGAGGTCGTCGGCATGACGCACAATCCCCGCACCACCTTCCGCGCCCTCCTCTCGCTTGTATTGGCCATCCTGGTCCTCCCAGCCGCCAATCCGCTTCTCGCCGCCCCCGACCCTCCTCCCGATTTTCGCTTGACGGGCGAGTCGGGAGGGGGCGAGGACCTCTTCGGCTGGTCGGTTGCGGCGGCGGGAGACGTGAACGGGGACTCCTTTCCCGACCTCATCGTCGGCGCCCCGTCGTGCGATGAGGTGGCTGGATTCGCCGGAAGAGCCTATCTCTTCTACGGCCCTTTTACCGGTGACCTTGTTGCCGCCGACGCCGACGCGATCATCTCGGCCCAGAACTTCGGCGACAACCTCGGGATCTCGGTGGCCTCCGCCGGCGATACCGACAACGACGGCAAGGACGACATTCTCATCGGCGCCAGAAGCAATGACGCGGGGGGAATTCAGGCCGGCCAAGCCTATCTCTTCCGCGGTCCGGTCAACGGCAGCTTGAGCCCCAATCAAGCGACCGCGGTCATCACCGGTTCGGCGTTCGAGGAGCTCGGAATCGGTGTCGCCTCGGCCGGCGACATCAACAATGACGGGTTCGGTGACATCGTCATCGGCGCCCATCAGTTCGGAGATTCAAACGGCCGGGCCTATGTCTTCTTCGGACCGGTGAGCGGCAATCGACTCTCGGCCTCGGCGAATGCAATCGTCACCGGGCAATTCCCGAACGATTCGGTCGGCATAGCCCTCGCCGCCGGGGACGTCGACAATGACGGTTTCGATGACCTGGTTCTCGGTGCGCCGCACGGTCCAATCGATTTCCTCGACCCCGGACGCGTCCATCTCTTCTTTGGCCCGATTTCCGGTGAAATGAACGCCGGCGCCGCCGATGTCATCTTTCGCGGCGAAATGGACAACGACCTCTTCGGCCAATCGGTGGATACGGGCGATATGAACGGCGATGGGCTCGCCGATGTCGTCGTCGGCGCGAACCAGCTGTTCAACGACGGCGCCGGCAAAGCCTATGTCTTTCTGGCGCCGTTCACCCCGGGCCTCATCTTCGCCGTCAATGCGAACGGCAAGATGATCGGGGAGGCGCCTCATGACAACTTCGGCGATGCGGTCGCCGTGGCCGGAGATGTAAACGGCGATGGACGAGACGACATGCTCGTCGGCGCCTGGGATAACGGCACCGTTCACCCGCGCGGCGGGCGCGCCTACCTCTTTTTCGGTCCTGTCGCCGGACAACGGCCGGCGCTCAGTGCGGATCTGATCGTGAGCAGCGAAGAGCCCGGAGACCGGGTCGGCAAATCGGTAAACGCAGCGGGCGATCTGAATGGGAACGGACGCTCCGACCTCATCATCGGCGCACCGGAGTTTCCGGAAGGCGATCCGGGCAAAGCATTCGTCTACTTCGACCATGTGATCACCACCGGAGGGGATGACGCCGCTCTCCCCGTTGCCGCGGTTGGGCTGAGTCAGAACGTCCCCAATCCGTTCAGCCCATCGACGGTGATCCGTTTTCGATTGAACGCCGAGAGCCGGGCGACCATCACGATCTATGATGTGAATGGCGCGGTGGTTCGCCGGCTCGTCGACGAGCGGGCGCCGGCAGGTAGCCACCGAGTCGCGTGGGATGGACGGAACGAGCTCGGCGCCCCGGTCGCGGGCGGCGTGTATTTCTATCGACTGGAGACCGGAGGCAGGGTGGAGACGCGCCGCATGGTGCTCACCCGTTGATCGTGATCACGAGCGTTCGTGACGCTCCCGGAACTCGGCATCGAGGCGGTCGAGGCGCTCCAGGAGATCGACGATGATGGCGGCGCCGACGAGGTTCACTCCCAGTTGGGCGCGCAGTCGCAGCATCCGCTTGAGGCGTTCTGCGGTCTCCGCAGTGAACTCGCTCGCTCCCGGACTCGCCGGCTCCACCAATCCCAGACGAACGAGGCGGGCGAGCCTTGCCACGGTGATGCCGGCGGCCGCGGCGAGCTCCTCGCCGGAAAGGCGGAGCTCGGCTCGCACGACTCGGCCTACGATTCGGGTGCGTGACGGGGACATGCGTCGGTCATCCTGGAGCCGGCCGGTCGGGAGGGGCGGAGGATTCGCGTTTCAGCGTCTCGTATGCCGCACGCTCCGCTGAGCTCGGCCGTTCGGGAATCAGGATTCGGAGGACGGCGTAGAGATCGCCGCGGGTGCCGTCTTTCCGCGGTAGTCCGCGGCCGCGCAGTCGGAGGCGCCGCCCGCCCTGCGTCCCTGGAGGAACCTTGAGGTTGAGCGCGCCGTCGGGGGTCTCGATCCTCACATCCGCCCCAAGGACTGCTTGCCACGGCCAGAGCGGCAGATCCATCTCCAAATCGTCGCCGGTGACCCGATAGCGTGGGTTGGGAACCAGGCGCAAGTGGAGATAGAGATCGCCCGTCGGCCCACCGCCGACGCCCGGCCCCCCCTGACCCGCCAGCCGCAGGACCGAACCTCCACGCACCCCGAGAGGGATCTCGACCTCGATACTCCGGTTTCCATCTCGCCTGTCCAACGTGATTCGGCGGCGACCGCCCTTGAGCAGCTCCTCGACTGTGACCGGGAGCTCGGCTTCGACGTCGTTCCCAGGGATGGAAAAACGAACTCCACCGCGTTCGGCGCCGCGTTCGGCGCGTCCAGTCGGCCGGCCGAAAATCGAGGCGAAAAAGTCGCTGAAATCTCCAAGGTCTCCCCACTCCACCGTGCCGCCGCCCCACTCGCCACCCGGGGGAGGAGTGAAGTCCATTCCGCCTTTCCAGTTCTCGCCCAGGGCATCGTATTTGGAGCGCTTTTGCGGATCGCTCAGGACCTCGTAGGCCTCGTTGATCTCCTTGAATTGCTCGGTGGCCTTGGCGCGCTCGGAGGCGGGGTGGAGGTCCGGATGGTGTTTGCGAGCAAGCTGGCGGTAGGCTCGTTTGATTTCTTCAGTGGTCGCCGTGCGCGGCACCCCAAGCACGGCGTAATAGTCGCGGAACTTTACAGCCACGGGCCATGAGCCTCCTCGGACGCGACCTCGACTTGGGCGGGACGAAGGAGATCGTCCGCCGACCGCCAGCCGCGCCGCACCTCGCGCGTAACTATACCCGGCTCGACGCCCATGCCCAAGCCGCGGGCTCGGGTGATCGGCGCCCCTCGAACTAGGCTGGTGTGATCGGCCTCGAATAGGAAGATGCGAACTATATTTCAGGAGTGAAGCGCAGGCTGGTTCGCCGGGTCGGGAGTATCGTAGAGCCCGACACTCGCCGATTCTCCAAGCGGTGGGGAGGGGGCGGGAGTGGCCGAGAATTTCCGGGGCGACCGATTACCGAGGCCCAGGCGGAGTGCGGCGACCTCGCCGAGGAGCCCGAGGATGGTGCTGCGGTTGTCAAAGACGACCCGGGTCCACTCGGTCCATCGCATC
>JBIOUT010000067.1:0-7573 GCA_044867365.1 Candidatus Eiseniibacteriota bacterium
GATCGCAATGACGCGCGGCTCGAGAATGGCAAGCGCTGTCGCTTCGCTGGCCGACGAGATCTTCACTTCGGCCGGCGACAGCGAGTGGGTGAATCGTCCGGAGGAGGCGCCGCTCACGTCGACCTCCATCGCCGGCGCCCGCCATCGGAGCTTGAGCAGCTCCTTGCCTCTCCCGCGCAAGAGCACGAGCGCCGGAGACGGCGGCGGCCCGACCGCCGCCAGGCTATCCGGAATCCCCTTGAGGGAGACCGGCAGCCAGAGCTTGGTCTCGTGCACTCGATCGGTGTAGACGTGCAGATAGATGATCAGGCTGAGCACGATGGAGGCGAGCTTGAGGCCGATATTGCGCCGCAATGGGCCGGGGACTCTCATGGCTCGACGCTCATCCTTCATCCTCCGACTTCGATATCGAGATCGCCGGAGAGAGCGGTGGCGCGCCCCGCCAATCCCGGTGTAGCGCGCGCCCGCAGTCCCGAATTCAAGACCTCGATGACCAACACCTCGATCCCCGGCCGCCCTCGCGCCCAGTCGAGCGCAGAGTCAGGCCCGAGAACGAAGAGGCCGGTCGAGAGGCAATCGGCGGTGAGAGCATCGGCAGCCCAGACGGTGACACTTCCGAAGTCGGCTGCCGGTTCGCCGCGGCGCGGGTCGAGAATGTGCCCCACCTTGACTCCGCCAACACTCATGCTGCGCTCGCTGTTCCCGGAGGTCGAGAGCGAGCCGGAATCGATGCTCAATGAGAGGGCGTTTCGATCGCGATGTCGCGGGTCGGCGACGGCGATCTCGAACGGCCCTTCGCCGAGGACCGCGACCTGCCCACCGAGATCGAGAACCGCCCGGCGCACCTCCCGGCCGCGAAGCACCTGGATCGCCTGATCGAGCCCCGCGCCCTTGCCAAATCCTCCCTCCTCGATCCGAAGCCCTGCCCGCCGCCGCACCGCGGTCGAGCCTTCGAGGTCGAGAAACCGCAATCCTCCGTTCTCGGCCGCCGACCTGCGCTCCGCCTCTCCGGGCAAACGCCCACCCTGCCGGAGACCCCAGGCCGCGATCAAGGCGCCGATCCCCGGATCGAAGGCGCCGCCGGTTTCCTGCCACCAGGTATGCACCACCGCGAGCTCCTTCGCCAGCTCGGAAGACAAGGGGACCGGCTCGCCCACCGGGGCGCGATTGAGCCGCCCGAGCTCGCTGTCCTCCCGCCAGGTGGACAGTCGCGCTTCCGTTGCCTCGAGCGCGCGCACCGCGTCCTCGCTCGCCGCAAGGGCTGCGGCGCGCGACTCCGCTTCGATATCGATCTCGATGACCGTGCCCATGAGGGCAAGGCGCCGAACCACCGCCTGAGCGGGGCCACGGTCCGAGACCGGATGGCTGTCCGTGGCCCCATTCTGGATCGAGGGAGCCGGCGCGGCGAGCGCGGTTGCGGCGGCGGCGACGAGATGAAGGAGAGAAAGGAGATTGATCACCGCTCAGACGCCCTTCCCGCGCCGCGGCGCGACGCAACCCGTGGCGACGACGCGGCCCGTGGCGACGACGCAACCCGCGCCGTCTCCGGCGATTCCCCCGCCAGCATCTCGAGCCCGGCGCTCCGCCTCCGGCTGACGAGGTGAGCGACATAGCCGAGAACCCAGAGGGTGGAGGCGGCCAAATGAGTGCCGGTCCAGACGGCGCGCCAGCGTTCGCTCGCCGCCACCTGCACCAGATACCCGGATACGACCATCGGGCCCATCGACACGATGAGATCGAGCCCGGTGCGGCGCCGCTCCGCAAGTCCCGAGCGCCAGGAGGCCCAGACATGCCGCCGCCAGATCAAGCCCACGGCGAAGACGAGGAGCGGCGAGAAAAGCACATGAAGATGCTGCACGGTGGGCTGGAGCGGGTGATTGACGACGCCGAAGGGATCCTGCGGCTTGAGCACGTAGCGCATGACCGCGTAGACGATCCCGGTACCGCCGACGAGGAGGGTCGACAGATGAAGAAACCAGACCTCGAGCCGGCTCACTGCCGATCCATCTCGGCGATCACCTGGTGCACGGCGAGAACGCGGCGGACGGCCTGAGTCGTTGCCCGCGCGGTCAAGGTGGCGCCGGTAACGCCTCGGATGGCGCGCTGGAGAGCAAGCTCGGAGTCGAGCCCACGCCCGCTGTACTGTCCGTACCAGGCGGCCCGAGGCAGGTAATTGTCGGGCTCGTTGAAGACGAGCACCTCGACTCGCGCCACCTTCCCCAGGGAATCGACGATGACCATCAGCGTCTCGGACAGAGTGCGCACGAGATGGCTGTCGAAGTAGGCGGTCCCGATCACCGCCACGTCGCGAGTCGCGACATAGGGATGAACGAGGGGGGCAGGCGCCTCGCCCCCGGCTAGCTTTTGCGCCCGAGCGACCTGGACCTCGCTCAAAAACACGGTTCGCCGCTCGATCTTGGCGCCGGGGAAGGCGAGCTTGAGCGCCTCCTCGCTGGTTAGAAAAACCTTGGCCTCGACCGGCGCACCCGCGCTCATTCCGATCAAGCCGGTCAGCAGGAAGAGAAGGAGGCGAGCGCCCCCCCGGGCTCCATGGGGATGACGAGCTCGTCTCATCGCCGATCTCGAATCAGAAGATGTAACCGAGAGCGGCATTGAACTGGTCGGTCGCGCTCTCGGCTTCGTTCCTCAGATTCTGATAGTCCGCCTTGATGACCACCGAATCGATGGGCCGGTAAGTCGCGCCCACGGTCAAGATCTCAGCATCGTTGGACGGGTCGGAGGAGAAGCCTGCCGGCACCTCGTCCTGGATGTTGAGCTTTTCCCAGCGGACAAAAGGAACGAGCGCCTGCTCGCCGTGGGGCCAGCGACTCATGAGGTCGTAGCCCACTTGCACGTAACCGCCGATGAGCTTCTCGCCGATCGATTCCGCACCGGTGAGCGAGTCGGGATGGGCGGCATTGAGAGCCGCGACGTCGTCGATCGTCACCTGCGCCCCGAGGCCGCGCAGCTCGAGTCCTTGCCACTTCCATTCGCCGTGCCCTTCGACGAGGGTGGTCCGCGCCGCAATTTCACCACCGCCGGCTCCGGTGAGACCTTGCCCCGAATTGCCGGTATAGACCGAGCCGCCGGCGAGGAGGCCCGGAACCTCGACCAGATCGAGCCTCCCGACCCAGGCCAGATCGTGGGCTTTGGTTTCCGCTCCCTCCTGGCGACCTTCACGGATGCCTTCTTCGGCGGAGAAGCCGGAGGCGTCGAGGCCGTTGACCACGTAGGTGCGATAGCTCAAGGGGCCTGCGTCGCCATACATCCCCACTCCGTTTTCCCGCCAGGTGGTGGGTATGATCGATCGCTCGACCGCAGGACGCCGGGCGCCGAGAAAGACCGTCGGCTCGTGGAGCTCGTTGATCAATCCCACCGGCAGAAGAACGAGTCCGGCGCGCAGATTCACTTGCGGACGCCACAAGGCATCGATGTAGGCGAACTCGACCGCGACCTCGCCGCCCTTGTCGGTGTTGGCGTGCTCGAACTCGATCTCCGAGTTGAACAACCAGCGGTCGCTGAACTTGTAGCCGACATAAAGGACAGCGCGCAGGAAATCGAGCTCACTCGTCTTCCCCGACGGGATGTTGTCGTCGCGCTCTTCGGCAAAGT
The DNA here is from genome assembly GCA_044867365.1 of Candidatus Eiseniibacteriota bacterium. Lineage (GTDB taxonomy): Bacteria > Eisenbacteria > RBG-16-71-46 > CAVPCR01 > CAVPCR01 > JBIOUT01. Next base: position 3,613 of record JBIOUT010000067.1, read on the forward strand.
TCTGGTAGAGCATCTCCCCATAGCCGCCGATCGAGACCCCGTGATCGACCCCATAAACCTTGCCCGCCGAGCGGCCGAGGCCCCGGGGAGCCGCGCTCTTGCTCGCCGTAGCAGCCTCCCCAAGCGTCATCCCCTCGATCTCCCGAGCCAGAATGTCGACTCGACGCCCGAGCTCGGCCGCGAGCGAATCGACCTGGGCCGCGAGCTCCTCGGTCGTGCGCTCGGGATCGGCCTCGGCTGATCCCGCGATCACCATCCCACCCAGCACCAAGGCGCCGACGGCGAGAGCGCCGCGAGAGCGCCGCTGGCGATCGAGGAGCCAGGCACCGGTCAGCCACACTCCGCAGATGAGCAGGATCACCGAGGGGAACCATTTCCCATAGGTGCCATAGGGTGAAAGGGGCTCGGTGGCTTCGTGGATCGCCTCGCTGTTGGGGATGACTCCCGCCTCCGACAGCTCGTGGAAGGAATAGATGGCGATCTGCGCCATGAAGAGAAGAAGGAAGATGCCGGTGACCCGGAAGAACCGCTTGAGATCGATGAGATGGCCGAACTTGACCCACGCCCAGGACATCGCGGCGGCGGCCGCCGTCCCGAGAATCAGACCGGCGAAGAACCGGCTGTTGCGGACCTGAAGAATCATGAGGGCGGTCTCCATTCCTTCGCGAGTGATCATGAACATGGTGAAGAAGAAGACTCCGATCCAGGCGCTCCAGCGCGAGCGGCGGGAAGAGACCTCGAGCAACCGCTTCTCCATGCTCGGCTTGAGGAGCGGCGCGGTCCGCCACATATGAATGACCAGGGTGCCGACCATGGCCACCGCAACGAAACCGAGGATGCCCTCCCAGAGCGCTTGATTGACGCCCTTCATCAGAACACCCCCGAGTGCGGCCGAGGCCACGATCGAAGCGCCGATCCCGGCGAAGACCGCGGGCCGCAGCCAACGGCGATCCGTCTTCTGCAGATAGGTAAGGATGATGGCGACGATGAGAAAGCTCTCGAACCCCTCGCGCCAGAAAATGATGAACGACTGGAGCATGTTCAGGCTTGCCTCCGCGCCCGCGACGAATCCCGGCCGATGCAGGCGCTGCACAGGCCGAAAATGGTGAGCCGGTGACTCTGGGCCAGGAAGTCGTGCTCTTCACACGCGGCATCCTGGAGTCTCTCGATCTCGCTGGACACGAACTCGATCACCTGCCCGCAACCGTTGCAAACCATGTGGTCATGGTGCTCGCGCCCCTGCATCTGCTCGTAGGAGAAGGCATCGGAGCCGAAGCGGGCGCGATCGACGAGTCCGGTCTCGACCAAGAGATTGAGCGTTCGGTAGATCGTTGCCCGCGACACCGGATGAGCGCGCGAGCGCAGGCGGATGTAGAGGTTCTCGACATCGAAATGGTCATGAGTGTCGAGAACCGCCTCAAGGATGGCCGCCCGCTCTTGAGTCATTCGGAGTCCTCGGCGAGCGAGAAACTCGCGCAGGCGAGCGGTCCCCTCGGTGAACTGGCTGGCGGCGGAGTCATCGCCGCCTCGCACTCCTCGGGATTTCCGATGACTTGATGATCCGGTCCTCATGGCCATCCACTCCTCGGCTCGAGCCACCCACTCGCCAAGCGGGAGAGCTTGCACGTGGTCATCCTTTCGGCGCGGATGCTAATTGCTATTACGACTAATTCTCAATAGCAAACTTTCGACGCCGGCTCGAGGTGGGCAAGAGCTGTCGCCGCAGTGACTTCCCCGGGCGCCCGGACCTTGCCTGCAGGCCTTCCGCGCCGGCGGAAGATCAAGCCATGTCCTTGGGAGAATTGAGGTTCTTGAAACAGCGGGCCACCTCTTCCGGAGGCCCGAGGCGCTCCCCGGGAATCACTCTCGTCCCCGGAGCCTGGAGGAGATCGGTCATCTTTCCCGAGCGAGCGGCGATAGAAGCCTGGGCGACGCCGACGATGGGACGCCGGTAGACGCCGACCAGAGGCTCGACCCGACCCTCGACAACCGGCATCGCCGCCGACGCTTCCCCGGCGGCGGCGATCAGGCGGCCAAGGACCCGGGGGTCGAGGTGCGGCAGGTCGCAGGCCGCTAGAACGACCGCCGGGGCGTGGCGCAGCACCGCCACCAGCCCGGCCATGGGCCCCGCGCCCTCGAGGCCGGGGGGGTCGGGCCACCAGGGCAGCCCCAGCCGTTCATAGCCTCGGCCGGCGCCCCCGACGAGAACGACCTCCCGGCAGACCTGGCGCAAGCGCTCCCCGACATGGATCGCCAGGGGTTTCCCATGCCAATCGAGGAGCGCCTTGTCAGCTCCCATCCGCCGGCTTCTGCCGCCCACGAGCACCGCCCCCAGCATGTTTGCCGCTCCTGGGATTCCCTTTGACACTCCCTTGATCGGGAGCTAAACTGCCCCCGCCGACTTTGCTAAGTATAGTAACGATAGCTAGTTATCTACCACCGGCGCCTGTGCGAGGGCGGCGACCACCGCTCGGCCGCCGGCCTTGGCGGCTGGGCGGCGGGGCAGGGCGGGCGATGTCGTGATCGATACGGTGGTCGTTCCCATCTACGTAGCGGGATATGCCTTATTGGCGGCTGTTCTCTTTCTTTACGGGCTCCACGCCTATGCCGTCGGCTTCATCTTCCTGAGGCTCGGGAAGCGCAATGACCCCTCTCGCCTTCCCCACCCCGCTCCCCTGGTCACGGTTCAGCTGCCCGTCTACAACGAGCTCTATGTCGTCGACCGGCTGATCACCGAGGTCTGCGCCCTTCGCTATCCGCGGGATCGCCTGGAAGTGCAGGTTCTCGACGACTCGACCGACGAAACCAGCGATCGGGTGGCGGAGCTCGTCTCTCACTTCCGCTCGGCCGGCATCGACATCGTGCACCTTCGGCGAGCGGTGCGCACCGGCTTCAAGGGCGGAGCTTTGCGCGAAGGATTGGCGAAGGCCAAGGGGGAGCTCATCGCCGTCTTCGACGCCGACTTCACTCCGCCGGTCGATTTCCTCGAGCGGACGGTGCCCTACTTCCACGACCCGAAGGTCGGAATGGCCCAGTCGCGCTGGGGGCACCTCAACGCCGAATACTCCCCACTCACCCGGGTACAGGCGATCGCCCTCGACGGCCACTTCATGGTCGAGCAGACCGTCCGCAATCGGCTGGGTGTGTTCATCAATTTCAACGGCACCGGCGGCATCTGGCGCCGGGAGTGCATCCTCTCGGCCGGCAACTGGCAAGACGACACCCTGACCGAGGATCTCGATCTGTGCTATCGCGCTCAGCTCCACGGTTGGCGTTTCGTCTTCCTTCCCGATCTGGTCTGCCCGGGCGAGCTTCCCGGTGAGGTCAATTCATTCAAGGTCCAGCAGTTCCGGTGGGCGAAAGGCTCGATGCAGACGGCGATCAAGTTGCTCCCCGACATCTTCTCGGCCCGGTTGCCGCTCTTCACCAAGATCCAAGCCGCCATTCATCTCACCCATCACCTGGTCTATCCGCTTCTCCTCTTGCTCTCACTTTCCGCGCTCCCGAGCCTGTTCATCATCCACGAGTTCCCGGAGGCGAAGCCGGTCTTCCGCTTCCTCACCTGGTTCGTCATCGCCAGTTTCGGGCATCCGTTCATGTATGCGGTCTCGCAGCGAGCGATCACCCCGTCATGGCGGCGGCAGATCTTCTTCCTCCCGCTCATCATCTCCGGGGGCATGGGGATCGCGGTCAACAACACCCGGGCGGTGTGGGAAGCAATACGCCGGCGGCCGAGCCCATTCGAGCGCACGCCCAAGTACCGGATCGTGCAGCGGGGCGGGCACTGGCGTGACAAGCGCTACCGCGCCCCGTTCTCCTTCCTCGCCGCCGTCGAGCTCGCGCTTGCCGCCTATATGGTGATCACCATGCTCTACGCGGTGCACATCGAGAGCTACGGCATCCTCCCCTTCCTCCTCCTCTACTTCACCGGGTTCATCTTCATCGGCGGGCTTTCTTTCAT
>JBIOUT010000068.1:0-7382 GCA_044867365.1 Candidatus Eiseniibacteriota bacterium
GATCATGGTGCGCTGCGCCCATGGCTCGGAGGAGGCGTTCCAGATTCTCGTCTCGCGGTACCGACCGCGAATCCTGAACCTGATCACCCGTTTCGTCGGCGACCCGGACCGGGCGGAAGACATCGCCCAGGAGGTCTTCATCCGTGTTTACCGGAACCGGGAGCGGTACCGGAAAAGCGGCAAGTTCTCGACCTGGATCTTCACCATCGCCGCCAACCTGGCCAAGAACGAGATCCGCCGCAAAGTTCGCCATCGCCGCGTCGTCTCCATGGATGAAGAGAAAGAACCCGGGACGGGGTTGGCTTCCATGTTGGCCGACCGAGGTCCCGGGCCCGGGCAGACGCTCGAGCGCAAGGAGCTCGAGACGCTCATCCTGGGGGCGATCAAGTCCCTTCCTGAACGTTACCGTTTGGCCCTGGTCCTCCGCGATCTCGAGGGCCTTGCTTACGAGGAGGTCAGTCGTGTGCTCGGGATTCCGGGCGGAACGGTCCGCTCGCGAATCAACCGTGCTCGGCTCATGGTTAAGGACAAGCTCGAATCCTTGGTGAGGGTCGATTACCTATGAATTGTCGAAAAGCCCGTGCCCACTTCTCGAGTTATCTCGAACAGGAGATGAGCGAGCTCGAGAGGCGGGCGATGGCAGCGCATCTCAACCGCTGCCCGCAGTGCTCCAGCGATCTCTTTGCCACCCAGAAAGCAATCTCCCTTTTGAGGTGGATACCGCGGCCGCAGGGCAGTCCCGATTTCACCGAACGAGTGCTCGAGCGGATTCACGCCGAGAAGAGCCGGGAGGCGAATCCGGGATGGCTGAGTCTCCAACTCGATGACTTCCGCCAGCGCTGCCGCGAGCTGGGCGCGGCGCTCGCCGCTCCGGCTCCCGCGGGGGCTTTGGTTGCAGCGCTTCTCATCGGCGGGGGCGGTGGCGCATTGCTCGTCCGCATGGCGGGATTCCCGAATTTGACCAGAGGTCCCGTCCTGACCGAGGCGCCGAGCATCGCGGCAACGACTGGAGTCCGCTCCAGCGATCCGACGACCGCTTCTCGCCCGGAGTCGGGCTCATCGTCAACGGCACTCATGATGGGCCCGCCGGCCCCGAGCGTGTCGCCGGCAAGCGGTGGAGTGTCGGCGGGGGCCGGCCGTGAGGCAGCGAATCTGCCGGGCGGAGTCGATGGTGGACCGCCGATGAAGTCGCTGGCCGAGTCCGCGCCCGCCGGCGGCCCCGGCAGCATGACCGCTCCGCTGCGAATGGCTTCGTCGTCGCCGCGGCACGCTCGTCCCGAGGCCGGGACGTCCAGCGCTCGTCTGGCACGAGCGGTGACGGCTTCGCGATCGAAGGAGGGCGGAGTCGAGGTCGCCGAATGGGCGAGCGGCGCCAAGCGAATCGAAGGCCTACCGGAGGGTCCGCCCGCCATCACCCGCATCGAGTACGTGCTTGACCAGGTCGATGTCAACCGTATGCCGGCGCCGCGGGCGACTCAGGTCCAGGAAGGATCGATCACCTTCTGAGGTGGGTTCGATCACGCTTTCGAGGTCGACATCAGGGCCGGCTCCGGCAAGCCGGCCATCCCCCAAGATGAGCACTCATTCCATCCGGTCCCTCTCCATGGCCGCACTCCTCGCCGGGGCCTGTCTGGTGGTGGCCGTTCCCGTCGCCGCGAGCCCACCCAAGCCACTCGGCGGATGCGAGCAAGAATTCAAGCGGGTGGTCGATGGGGTCCGGCCGTCGGTGGTCACGGTCATCGCCTACTCCAAGATCGGAGACCTGGAGGCGAATAGCGCCAAGACCCTCAAGAAGAGCATCGGGTCAGGAGTGGTGATCAACACCGAGGGCCACATCCTGACCACACTCGGCGTCATCGGGTCGAGCCGCAATCTCTTCGTCCGCACCCATGACGGGGTCGAGCGGCCGGCGGTCTTTCTCGGTGCCGACCACGCGACAGGACTCGCTCTCCTCAAGGTGAAGCCCGATGGGCTCGCTCCCGCTCAGCTCGGCAAGCCTCAGGATCTCCAGCCCGGAGCGTGGGCGATCATCGTCGCCGAGAGCTTCGGGCAGTATCCCAATTACGCCTTCGGTGCATTCACCCGGATCGTGGCGGGCTCGGGCCGCGGCGGTCTCGAACCCTCGATCCTGCAAATGACGACCCAGGTCTATCCGGGCAATAGCGGCGGCGCCGTCGCCAACGCCAGCGGCGAAGTCGTGGGGGTGGTGCTCGGGGCGATGTCCGGCGGGCGAGCCGGCAGCGGAGACGGCGGCGATGGAGCCCGCCTGACCGATGTTCCGGAGCCGACACCAGGGCGCGGGAATTTGCCGGGGATAGCGGCCTCGGAGACGGCGCCGGCGGGCTTGGCGCTGTCTCCGAGCGATGGCTTGAGCCGCCCATCCGACCGGAGCCCAACTTCCGCGGCACTCGAGCCGGCGCCTCTCGGTTCGGGCGGCTCCGCCTCCAGCGATCAGGTCGGACCGACCTTGAGCCTCGCCATTCCGATCGATCGTGCGGGACAGGTGGCCGCTGACCTCGCCACCCACGGCAGCTCCGGACCCGGGTTCCTCGGGGTTCGGGTGCGAACCTCGACTCCCGCCCTCAAGGACCTCCTCAACTTCGAGAACGGCGTCGTCATCCTGGAAGTGATTGCGATGAGCCCGGCGGAGACGGCGGGCATCGAGCCCGGAGACGTCATCCTCAAGTTCGGCGGCCAGCCGGTGCCCGAGCCTTCCGAGCTCGCCCATCTGGTCGCCGATGTCCGGCCGGGCGAGCGCCGCGACGTCGAGCTCCTGCGCGGGGATGTGCACCTGACCCGCACCGTCACCATCGGCTCCTCGCCGATCGGCAACGACAACGACCGCCGCGCCGCCGAGGCCGACCGCGAGCGACTGAAGCAGCGGGTCGACGAGCTCAAGAAGGAGCTCGAGCTGCTCGAAGGCCGCCTGCAGGCGCGCTGAGCGCCGATTCCTTTCCCGATCCCCTCGTCTTTAGATCATGGTTCTCATCGGTGCTCGCACCCCTGCGGCATGTGGCAGAATGGCCCCGAATGAAGACGGCGAGGCCGATGAATTCAGCTGCGAAGGGGCGGCGCATTCCGCTGCGGCTCGGCCGCCGCAGCTACGACGTCGTCCTGGCCGATGACTATCGCGCGCTGCGCGATGAAATCCGCCGTCTCGGAATCGCCGGGCGCGCCTTCCTGCTCTCCGATCGAAATGTCGCGCCCCTCTACGCGGAAGGGGTGGCGCGGGCGCTCAGCGCCGCGGGACTCGATGTGCGCGGGGCGGTGATTCCGGCGGGTGAGCGCGAAAAATCACTGGCGCGACTCGAGCGACTCTGCGAACGAATGCTCGACGCGGGGCTCGAGCGCAGTGACACCGTGGTGGCTCTCGGTGGGGGAGTGATTGGCGACCTGGGAGGATTTGCCGCCGCCACCTATCACCGAGGCATCGGGCTCGTTCAGCTGCCGACCACCCTCCTCGCCATGGTCGATTCCGCGATCGGCGGCAAGACCGGCGTCAACCTGTCCCGCGGCAAGAACCTCATCGGGGCCTTTCATCAACCGCGTCTGGTCTACGCCGGACTGTCCACCCTCTCCACCTTGCCGCCCCGGGAATTCCGATCGGGACTCGCCGAGGTGATCAAGGCGGGGATGGTCGCCGACCGCCGGCTCATCGAGCACCTCGAGCGCCATCTCGAGGAGGTGCTCGCCCTTCGGCGCCGGCCGCTGCGGGCGGCGATCGAGGCGGCGATTCGGGTCAAAGCGAGAATCGTGGCTCTGGACGAGCGCGAGGCGGGGCGGCGGATGGTGCTCAATTACGGGCACACCGTCGGCCACGCCATCGAGGCCGCCACCGGCTATCGCCGCTTCTTGCACGGTGAGGCGGTTGCGCTCGGCATGACCGCCGCCGCCCTCCTAGCCGTGGGTCGTGGGGCCTGCTCGTCGCGCACCGCTGAGCGACAGAATCGTCTTCTGGTCCGCTCCGGGCTGCCGCTCCGCGCGCGCCGCCTTCCAATTCCGGCCATTCTCGAAAAGTTGCAGTACGACAAGAAGATATGGAGGGGTAAGCGCCGCCTCGTGTTGACTTCACGCGTCGGCTCTGCTAGCGTCCGTGAGCACCTTTCTCCGCTCGAAGTTGAGCGCGCAATTAATTTTATAACAATGAGATAGGCCCAATGACAGAAAGCCGGGAGAGCTTCCTGCCCGGGGGCATCACGAGCGAGGGGGGGAAGGAATCGGGGAGGTCTGCCGCGGAACGAGGACATCGGAGAACGCCGAGTCGCGAAGAGCTGGCCCACCGGCTGGAGATCCTCCGCGCGCGCGACACGGAGGAACCCGATGGACGCTGGTTCTTGCCTCTGGCCATCGCGCTTCGCGACCTGGGGAATCTCGAGGAAGCCGGTCAGACCCTGCGCCGCGGGCTCGCGAAGGATCCCGATTGTCTGGGCGGCTGGGTCGTCCTCGCCCAATGCTATGTGGCGATGGGTGAGCTTGAGGTAGCCCGAGGTCTTTTCGAGTGGGTTCTTGCCCGCGATCGGGAGAACCCGTTGGTTCTCCGCGGCCTCGCCCAGCTCATGGCCCTCAAGGGCGAGCGCCGCCGCGCTGCGGATGGATTCCGCGCCTTATTGCGAGTCATGCCGCGCGACCTCGCGGCGCAAGAAGCTCTCGCTTCGCTTCTCGAGCCCGAAATCGGCGAGCCCGAGCCAATCCCCACTCGGCCGAGAAAGCTCGAGGCGCCCCCCAGGGTGTTTCCACCCCGAGGCGTTCGCCCCATGCTTCCCCCGGAGCCGGATGTCGATCGAGGAATCTTCGAGCCTGTTCCTGCCGATCTGGACTGGAAGGGGCCGGCGGTCGCCGAGCGCCGGGCACGGTCCGACTCGGCGCCGAAGGTTCCGGCGGGAAGCACGGAGAGAAGTCCGCATCAAGGGGACGGCATTCCTCAGCCGCGAAGCGAGCGATCCCTGGCGGGCTATCGCCGGTGGATCGAGCGAATGATGGACCGCTCCGGCCAAGGGAGCGATGCCGGTGGCGACGAGCCCGCGGCGGGCCCCGCTGAGCCTTCCGATGCCCGGGAGCCCGATGCCGGTGAGCGCTCCGCTGAACGTTGTCCTGCCGGCGACTCTCCCGCCGGCCCCTTCGTTGCGGCCGGAGAGTGAATAGGCGTGCGCCGCGTTCTCATCATCAATGGGCCCAATCTCAACCTTCTCGGCGAGCGAGAGCCGGAGATCTACGGCACCCGCACCCTGGCCGACATCACGACCGAGGCGAAGAAGCTGGGCGCCGAGCTCGAGCTCCAGATCGAGAGCTTCCAGTCCAATCACGAGGGCGAGATCGTCGATCGCATTCAGTCGGCTCGCCGCGATGTCGACGGGCTCATCGTCAACCTCGGCGGGCTCACGCACACGAGCGTGTCGATCCGAGATGCGCTCGCCGGGATCGGCAAGCCGACGGTCGAAGTCCATCTCACCAACCTCGCCCGGCGGGAGCCGTTTCGCCGCACCTCCCGCATCGCCGATGTGGTCTGGGGCAGGATCGCGGGGTTCGGCCCCACCGGATACTTGCTTGCGGTGCGAGCCTTCTGGCACTACTTTCAGGCCAAGCCGAGTGGGTGAGGATCCGGCGAGCGGATTCCCTTCCCCGGCATGAGCGGAGGTGTCTTGCCATGCGCATGGACGACATCCGCGATCTGATCAAGATCCTCGAGGAAAGCGATCTCGCCGAGATCGAAGTGGCGCGTTGGTGGGGATGGGGTCGGGTGCGGGTGAGCAAGACCTCACCGAACGCCATCGCGGTGATCCCGCAGGGGCATGGGAACGGCTCCGGTGAGCAGGCGGCGACCAAGCAAGCAGCCAAGGAGGCGCCGGCCGTGGAACCGGCGGCCGCTCCGTCTCCGCCTGCCGCTGCTCCGGAAACGCGATTCGTTTCGATCCGCTCGCCGATGGTCGGCACTTTCTTCCGGGCTCCCGCCCCCGATGCCGAGCCGTATGTCGAGGTGGGACAGCACGTCGAAGTGGGACAGACGGTCTGCATCATCGAAGCAATGAAGCTGATGAACGAGATCGAATCCGACGTGCGCGGGCGTGTGGTCGCGGTCAAGACCGAGAACAAACATCCGGTCGAGTACGGACAAGTCCTCTTCCTGGTTGATCCGTCCTGAGACAGGGATCGCGCGGCACTGAAGTTGCAAGAGCCTCCCGGACGCTGATTCCACCGTCCAAGGAGGCTGACCGATGGATTTGCGCGCCATCCTCGAGACCGTCGTCGAGCTCGAGGCTTCCGACTTGCACCTGAAGGTTGGCGACCGACCTTATCTGCGGGTGCATGGAGCGTTGAGAAGCCTCGACCTGCCGCCCCTCACCGCCCGCGAGCTCGAAGTGGTGGCCGATCAACTGCTCACCCCCGTCCAGCGCAAGGATTTCGACACCGCCAAGGAGATCGACTTCGCGTTCGGCATCGCCGGACTCGGACGGTTTCGCTCCAATTTTTACCGGCAGCGGGGCACGGTGGCGATGGTCTTCCGGCGGGTCTCATCGAGCGAGGATCTGAGCATCGAGCGACTGAATCTGCCGACGGTGCTCAAGGAACTGGCGCTCCGGCCGCGCGGGTTGATCCTGGTCACCGGCACCGTGGGGAGCGGGAAGTCGACCACGCTTGCCGCGATGATCCACTGGATCAACTCGACGACGGCAAAAAACGTCATCACCCTCGAGGATCCCATCGAGCATCTGTTCGCCGATGAGATGAGCTACGTCAGCCAGCGCGAGGTGTCGCTCGACACCCGGACCTTTGCCGATGGGCTGCGTCATGTTCTGCGCCAGGATCCCGACGTGATCATGATCGGAGAGATCCGGGACGTGGAAACCATGGCTATCGCGCTTACCGCCGCCGCCACCGGCCATCTCGTTCTTTCCACTCTGCACACGATCGACGCCGCTGAAACGATCCACCGCGTGCTCAGCTTCTTCCCTCCACATCAGCACGACTCGACTCGCTATCTGCTCGCATCGACGCTCACCGCGGTGGTGTCGCAACGTCTCATCCCGCGGATGGACGGTCGCGGGCGGTTGCCGGCCGTGGAGGTGGTCATCAACACCCCCACGGTCTCGGCCTACATCATCGATCCCTCCAAGACCGATCTCATCACCCAGGCGATGCAGGAAGGCACCACCGCCTACGGGATGCAGACCTTTGACCAGTCCCTGATGTACTACTACACTCAGGGGCTCATATCGCTCGAAGACGCGCTCGCCAACTGCAGCAACCCGACCGAGTTCGATCTGCGGGTGAAGGGCATCCAGGCCTCATCGGATCAGACCTGGGAGCACTTCGAGAAGAAAGCGAGCTAGCGTCCCGGATTTCGATTCCGGTCGCGAGATCGATGGTCATAGGCGCGGCGGGCG
>JBIOUT010000069.1:0-13998 GCA_044867365.1 Candidatus Eiseniibacteriota bacterium
CACTCGTCCCGAGCGACCGCCCGACCGCCCACCTGAAGGGCTTCGCCGCCGCCCCGGGCATTGCCATTGATGTGGTCCTGGTCAAGGACGCCGAGTTCACCGTGCTCCCCGACGGCGATCTGGATCCGGCGGAGGTCGAGGCCGAGATCACGCGCTTCGGCCAGGCCATCGGCCGCGCCCGCGAGGACGTCACCTTTCTCCGCGCCACCGCCGCCGAAGAGATCGGCGAGGATTCGGCCAAGATCCTCGATTCCCAGCTTCTCTTCCTCGAGGATGCGACGGTGATTGAGCCGGTCCTCGAGGCCATTCGCCGGGAGCGGAAGCCGGCGGCTTATCTCCTCCGGCGCAATGTCTCGAGGCTCATCGGACAAGCCGACAGCGAATACCTGCGCGAGCGAGCGAACGTCTTCCACGACATCGAGCGGCGGGTCATCCGCTATCTCCTCGGGCTCGGCGATGAGCGGCAGCCGGCGGTGCGCCGTGGGGTGCTCATGGCGCGAGAGCTCGGGCCTGCCGATCTCCTCGACCGGGTCGGAATCGCCGGTTTCGCCAGCGAAGGCGGAGGCTTGACCTCGCATGCCGCAATCTTCGCCCGCTCGAAGGGCGTGCCGGCGGTCGTGGGTGTGAAGAAGCTCCTGAGCCACGTTCAAGTCGGGGATGTGGCGGTGGTGGACGGGTTCACCGGTGAGGTGGTCATCAACCCTCCACCTCAGGTGCTCAACGATTACCAGCGCCGCCGCGAGCAGTTCGAGGCCTTCGCCGGCAGCCTGGGCGCGGTCCATGATCAGCCCCCCTGCACGACCGATGGCTTCCGGATCGAGCTCGGGGCCAACATCGAATCCCCTGCGGATGTCGATCTCGTGCTCGAGTCGGGGGCCGACGGCATCGGTCTCTATCGCACCGAATTCTTCTATCTCGATCGGGCGCGGATGCCCGACGAGGAGGAGCAGTACCGCGCCTACCGCGAGGTGGCGGAACGACTCGCCCCGCGTCCGGTCATCATTCGCACCATGGACATCGGCGGTGACAAGGTGGCGGCTTATCTCGGCGCCGAGCCAGAAACCAACCCCTACTTCGGCTGGCGTGGAATTCGTTTCTCGCTCGAGCATCGCGACGCCTTCCGCGCCCAGCTCAGCGCCATCTACCGGGCGAGCGCCCACGGTCAGATCAAGCTCATGCTGCCGATGGTCACCGATGTCGATGAGCTGCGCACCGCCCGCGCCCTGGCCGGCGAGGTGATCGCCGACCTCGATCGATCGCGGATCCCGCGGGCGGCGCGCGTCGAGTTTGGGATGATGGTCGAGACTCCGTCGGCGGTGATCCTGGCGGATATCTTCGCGCGCGAAGTCGATTTCTTCTCGGTGGGCTCGAACGATTTGATCCAGTACACCCTGGCCGTGGATCGCTCCAATCCCAAGGAGGCCGATCTCTATCAGCCGCACCATCCCGCCATTCTTCGCGGATTGCGGGCGGTGGTCGCCGCGGCGCATGCGGAGCGGTTGTGGGCGGGGGTGTGCGGAGAGATGGCCGCTGATCCCATGGGCGCCATCCTTCTGGTCGGGCTCGGCTTCGATGAGCTCTCGGTGAGCCCGGTTCTGGTACCGGAAGTGAAGGCGGTCGTGCGCTCGATCGCCTGCGCCGAGGCTCGGCAGGTGGCGGAGGACGCCCTCCGTCTCGACTCGGCGGCGGCGGTTCGCGCCCTGGTAAGGTCGCGCCTGGGCCGGCTCTTGCCCGCGTGGTTGTTGCCGTGAGGAAGCAGGGATGATGACGCTGGATCGGAGATCGGTGGCGCGAATCGATTCCCGGGGGATGGTCGACCTCGTGTCGTCCTTTCCATCCCAATGCGAGGAAGCGGTGCAGATCGGCCAGAAGGCGGCGATCGGCACCGCTCACGGTCCTTTCCGGGCGGTGGTGGTGGCGGGGATGGGGGGATCGGCGATCGCCGGCGATATCCTCCGCTGCTATTTCTCGGCCACCCTCGATATCCCGCTCTTGACCGTGCGCAACTACCCATTGCCGCGATCGGTCGGTCCCGGGTCGCTCGTTCTCTGCTCGAGCTACTCGGGGAACACCGAAGAGGCGCTCGCCCTCTATGAAGATGCGCGGCGCAAGCGCGCCCGAGTCCTCTGCATCACGACCGGCGGCAAGCTCGCCGAGAAGTGCAGCCGGGACGGCGTCCCCTGGATCCGCATTCCGGGCGGCCTGCCGCCGCGCGCCGCCCTCGGCTATTCGTTCGTCCCCATGCTCTCGGCGCTCTGGCGCCTCGAGGTGGCCCCTCCCCATTGGAGCGAGCTCGAGGAATTGCCGCAGCGGATTCGCGAGGCCGGGGAGCGGTGCTCGGTGGACGTCGCCGAGCAGGAGAACATCGCCAAGCAGCTGGCGCGCAAGCTCGAGGATCGCTTGCCGGTGATCCACGCCTCGGCGGATCACCTGGAGGCGGTCGCCATCCGCTGGAAGAACCAGCTCAACGAGAACGCCAAGGTGCTGGCCTTCCACAGCCTGTTTCCGGAGCTCGATCACAATGAGGTGGTGGGATGGACCGGGGCGCCGTCGCTGGCGGCGGCATCCCATGTGATCGTGCTGCGCGATCCGGAGGACGACGAGCGCAATCAGCGGCGAATGGAAGCGACAAGCGAGATCATTCTCGGGACCGGGGCGCGGGTGAGCCAGGTGTGGAGCGGCCAGGGATCGCTCCTTGCCCGCTTGTTCGAGCTCATCCATCTCGGCGACTATGTGAGCGTGTATCTGGCGGTGCTCCGCCGCGTCGATCCGACTCCGGTGGAGACGATCGATTTGATCAAGGAGCGATTGGCCCAGTCCGAGGCCGGAGCGGCGGAGGTTCCCCGTGGCTGAGAAGAGAGCACCGGTGAAGCAACCGATCGCGGTCATTCCGGTGGCAGGAGTGGGGAGCCGGCTCCGGCCGCACACCCATACGGTGCCGAAGGCCCTCATCAATGTCGCGGGCAAGCCGATGCTCGCTCATATCCTGGACGAGCTCGACCGGCTCGGGATTCTCGAGGTGGCCCTGGTCGTCGGGCACATGGGCGATCGCATCCGGCACTTCGTCGATCGGAGCTACAAGCAGTTCAGGGTGCGCTATGTCGAGCAGCCCGACCGGCGCGGCCTCGGCCACGCCGTCCACCTGACCCGCGGCGACGAGGCAGGGCGCCCGCTCCTCATCGTCCTCGGCGACACCATCTTTCGCGCCGACTTCGGCGGCGTCATCGCCTCGCCCTCGACCCTCCTCGGAGTCAAGGAGGTCGACGATCCCCGCCGCTTCGGCATCGTCGAGGTGGATGGCGATGGGCGGGTGATGCGGCTCGTCGAGAAGCCCGAGCATCCGACCTCCAACCTGGCTCTGGTCGGCATCTATTATGTCGCCGACGGCGACCTCCTCTATGACTGTCTGGACGAGATGATCCGACGGGATCTGAGGACTCGCGGCGAATACCAGCTCACCGACGCCCTTCAGATCATGCTCGAGCGCGGTGAAAGGATGGGTGTCTTTCACGTCGAAGGCTGGTACGATTGCGGCCAGCCGGAGACGCTCCTGGCCACCAACCGCGCCCTCCTCGACATGCAGGGGGGCGAGGGGAGCCTGTCCAACGGCATCGGGATCATCCTGCCGCCGGTGGCCATCGATCCATCGGCGACCGTCCTGGGCTCGATCATCGGCCCCCACGTCTCGGTTGCCGCCGGTGCGGTGGTGCGGAACTCGATCGTCCGCAACGCCATCATCAACGAGAGCGCAATCGTCGAGGATGTTCTCCTCGATGCTTCGGTCATCGGCGATCATGCCGTGGTCCGGGGCGCGTTCAAGAAGCTGAACGTCGGCGACTCCTCCGAGGTCGAGTTGATCTGAGGAGGGCCGGGGCCTTCTGAGCTTCGAATTCCGGAAACACGAGATTTCGGCGCGCGGGCGCCGGCAGGAGATCAAGGATGAGCACGGTGAGCAGGGCAGACGCGCGAACGATGACCTACGTCAAGGAGTGGAAGGCGGGAGAGAAGGGGGTCTACCTGTTCACCTCCGAGTCGGTCACCGAAGGGCATCCGGACAAGATCGCCGATCAGATCTCCGACGCGGTGCTCGATTCCATCCTCGAACAGGATCCGCAGGGCCGGGTGGCCTGCGAGACCCTGGTGACGACCGGTTTGTGCATGGTCGCCGGCGAGATCTCGACCCAATGCTATGTCGACATTCCCCAGGTCGCCCGGCGGGTGATCCGCGACATCGGCTACACCGATGCCAGTTACGGCTTCGACTACGAAACCTGCGCCGTCATCACCTCGCTCGACGAGCAATCGCCCGATATCGCCATGGGAGTGGATCGGCTGGGCGCCGGCGACCAGGGGATGATGTTCGGCTATGCCACCAACGAAACCCGCGAGCTCATGCCGCTTCCCATCCTCCTGGCGCACCGCCTGGCCCGCAAGATGGCCGAGGTGCGTAAGGGCGCCATCCTTCCTTACCTGCGCCCGGACGGAAAGACCCAGGTGACGGTCGAGTACTCGCCGGAGCGGAAGCCGATCCGGGTGACGACGGTGGTTCTCGCGGCGCAGCATCATCAGGATGTGCCGGTCGAGAAGATGAAGCTCGATCTCATCGACAAGGTGGTGCGCGAGGTGGTGCCGGCGGAGCTGATGAGCGACGGCGACCTCACGGTGCACGTGAATCCGACCGGCCGTTTCGTCCGCGGCGGGCCGATGGCCGACTGCGGGCTCACCGGGCGCAAGATCATCGTCGACACCTACGGTGGCGCCGGCCGGCACGGCGGCGGCGCCTTCTCGGGCAAGGATCCGACCAAGGTCGACCGCTCGGCGTCCTACGGCGCCCGCTGGGTGGCGAAGAACGTGGTGGCCGCCGGGCTTGCCGCTCGCTGCGAGGTGCAGATCGCCTACGTCATCGGAGTCGAGCAGCCGGTGTCGGTCATGGTCGACACCTTCGGCACCGGCCAGGTCCCCGACGACCAGATCGGCGTCCTCATCCGCAAGTTCTTCGATTTGACGCCGAAGGGATTGATCACCGAGCTCGACCTCCGGCGTCCGATCTTCCGTCGCACCGCCGCCTACGGCCACTTCGGTCGCGAGGACGAAGGCTTCACCTGGGAAATCTGCAACCGCGTGGACGACCTGAGACGGGGCGTTTAGTTGCCGCGGTAGTCGCGGGCTTGCAATTCAGCTCCGGCCTCGGCATCATGCCGGGCAAGAATCTTCTATCGCCACCATCGAGGAGAAATGACCGTGACTATTGACACGTCTGAACGGCGTGCCGCCGGTAAAGGCGCTTCAGCGCCGGCGGCGCCGGCCGCCAAGGTCGCCGACCCGAGCCTCACCGAGCAGGGACGGCTCAAGATCGAGTGGGCGGAGAGCCGGATGCCGGTCTTGATGGCGCTCCGCGCTCGTCACTCCAAAGATCAGCCGTTTCGCGGTGCTCGCATCGCCGGCTGCCTGCATGTCACCAAGGAGACCGCGGTCCTCGTTCGCACCCTGCGCGCCGCCGGCGCCGAGGTGAGCTGGTCGGGATGCAATCCACTTTCCACCCAGGATGATGTCGCCGCCGCGCTCGCCGCCGAAGGGACGTCCATCTACGCCTGGCACGGGATGTCCACCGACGAGTTCTACTGGTGCATCGACCGAACCCTCGACTTCCGCCCTACCCTCACCCTAGATGACGGCGCCGATCTGATCTTCAGCGTCCACTCCAAGCATCCGGAGCTGGCGAAGATCATCGTCGGCGGCACCGAGGAAACGACGACCGGGGTCAAGCGCCTGCGGGCGATGGCCGCCGACGGCAAGCTCCGCTATCCGGTGATCGCGGTCAACGACGCCGAGACCAAGTGGGACTTCGACAACGTCTACGGCACCGGCCAGTCCTCGCTCGACGGGATTCTCCGCGCCACCTCGATCCTCATCGCCGGCAAGAACTTCGTCGTCGCCGGCTACGGTCATTGTGGGCGGGGAGTGGCGATGCGCGCCGCCGGCCTCGGCGCCCATGTCATCGTCACCGAGGTGCGAGCGACGGCTGCGCTCCGCGCCCGGCTCGACGGCATGGCGGTCATGACCATGGATGAGGCGGCGAAGATGGGCGACATCTTCATCACCGCCACCGGGATGAAGGATGTGATCCAGGAGCGACACTTCAAGGTGATGCGCGACGGCGCCGTCCTCTGCAACACCGGCCATTACGACTGCGAGATCAACTTGAAAGAGCTCGAGTCGATGGCCAAGGGGAAGCGCACCGTGCGGCTCAACAACGAGGAGTTCACTCTCCCGGACGGGCGGCGAATCTATGTCCTGGCCAAGGGCCGGCTGGTCAACCTGGTCGCCGCCGAGGGTCATCCCTCGGAGGTCATGGACATGAGCTTCGCCAATCAGTTCTTGGCTCTGCTCAAGCTACATCGGGAAGGGAAGGACCTGGCCAAGACCGTGCACGAGCTCCCGCCCGAGCAGGATCAGGAGATTGCACGGATCAAGCTCGGGACCATGGGCATCCGGATCGACGAGCTGACCGCCGAGCAGAAGGCGTACTCGACCGACTACTCGGCCGGCACCTAGCGCGAGAGAAGCTCGTCGTGCCCCATCCGGCGAGGCCCCGTCACCCATCCCTCCGCTGAGGAGGCATCGGGCTCGGAGGGGAGGCCTTGTCGGTTCTCGATCAGCTGTCGATTCCGAGGCGGCATCAAATCCTCGGGCTCTTCCTCGTCGCCCTTGGCGTTCTGGTCGGGCTGAGTCTCATCACTCTGCCGCTCGCCGAGCGCCATCCGCTTGTGCGGTCCCTGCCGGTCAACGCCTGCGGGATCGCCGGCGCCGCCCTCGCCCGCGCCCTCGGCCGCGCATTCGGTGGGATTCCCGCGCTCGTCATCCCGATCGCCCTCATCGTCTGGGGGATGAATCGGGTGCTCCTGCGTCCGATCACCGTCCTCCTGGCGCGCTCGGCCGCCTTCGCCGTCTTCTTCGGGTTCGGCGCTCCGCTTCTCGGTCTCCTCGGACGTGAGGACGGCCGATGGGTGGGGCGGTTCGGCGAATGGGTCGCCGTTCATGCCACCGACATGTTGGGGGCGGTGGGGGCGGGGCTCGTCTTCTGGGTCGGGCTTCTGGTTGCTCTCCTGGCCTTGCTCGATCTCGGGCTCGGCGATGTTCTGGTGGGCGCGGGAGCCCTGTGGGGGGCGAGCCGCGATTGGTTGCGAGGACGCGTGCCCTCCCACCCCGCGCGATCCGGAGCCTCCGTTGATCCGCGCGCCGCCGTCGCCGAGCAGTCGCGAGGATCGACCGCGGATCTCCGAGCGGCTCTCGATTCGGGAGCATCCGCCGTCGATCTAAGGCGGAGCCGTCGCGAGGAGAGGGATCGACTGGCCCGTGCGCTCGTCGCCGACCAGCGCCCGCCGCGGGTTGCTCGTCCCGAGGACATCCTGCGCCAGAGTCCCGGTCTCGACGCTCAGGCCCCGGTCGCTCCGGTTCCGGCCGGTGCGGTGGCGGCGACCGGGACCTTGGCCGAGGCCAAGGTCCCTCGGCCGCCCGCCGCGACCCGGGGGACGACCCCGGCCGGAGCAGCACCTGCATCGGCTCCGGCGGCGAGGGCGAGTGCACCCGCAAGCCCGATGCGGAGCGGACCGCCTGCATCCTCACGAGCATCGGCCGAGCCCCGCCGTCCGGCCGCACCTCCCGCTCGACCCACGCCCCGAGGCACCGATTACGTGCTGCCCGAGTCGTCGCTTCTCGCGACCGGCGAGGTATCGACGCCACGCATTGCGGAGGCCGAGATTCTCAAGAGCTCGCGCTTGCTCGAGCAGACGCTCTCTCATTTCGACATCACCGGCAAAGTGACCGAAGTGGTGCCGGGCCCGGTGATCACTCGTTATGCGTTCGAGCCGGCGCCCGGAGTCAAGGTCAATCAGATCCTGTCGCGGGCCGATGACCTGGCGCTTGCCCTCCGTGCTCATCGCCTGCGCATCCTGGCCCCGATCCCCGGCAAGGGCGCGGTGGGGATCGAAGTGCCGAACCTCCATCCGGAGACCGTTCATCTCGGAGACGTGGTGGCGGCGGAGCTATTCCAGCGCGGCAGCGGACTACTCCTCTCTCTCGGCAAGGACGTCTCGGGAGTGCCGGTGGTCGCCGATTTGAAGAAGATGCCGCATCTCCTCATCGCCGGAGCCACCGGATCGGGCAAATCGGTTTGCGTCAATTCGATCGTCCTGAGTCTTCTCCTGCGGATGACGCCTCGCGATCTGCGCATGGTGATGATCGATCCCAAGATGCTCGAGCTCACCGGATACAACGGCATCCCGCAACTCCTCATGCCGGTGGTGACCGAGGCGAGGATGGCGCCGAAGGCGCTCCGCTTCCTGGTTTCCGAGATGAGCCGGCGCTACGAGCGGCTCTCGAGGAGAGGAGTGCGCTCGATCGAGGCCTACAACGCGTCACTCGACAAGCATGCCGGGCTCACTCCGGAAGTGCCCGAGGACGAAGGCCACCTGCCGCATATCGTCGTCGTCGTCGACGAGCTCGCCGATCTCATGCTCACCCTCGGCAACGAGATCGAAGACCCGATCGCCCGACTGGCCCAGATGGCGCGGGCGGTCGGCATCCATCTGGTGGTCGCCACTCAGCGCCCCTCGGTGGATGTGATCACCGGGATGATCAAGGCCAACTTTCCCTCGCGAATCGCCTTCCAGGTGGCGTCGAAGGTCGATTCCCGCACCATCCTCGATCAGAACGGCGCCGAAGCCCTGCTCGGGAGAGGCGACATGCTCTATCTCCCGGCGGGTAGGCCCGACCCGATTCGCATTCACGGGGCCTTCGTCTCCGACCGTGAGATTCGCGCCATGGTCGGACACTGGGGCGACTTCGCCCCACCGACTCCCGCGCTCGATGTGGAGCGACTATCCACCGCCGAGGTGGGAGGGACCGGGGACGAAGATGGCGGCGACGACGAGCTCTTCGCCGAAGCGCGGCGGGTGGTGGTGCAGACCGGGATCGGGTCGACCTCGCTCCTCCAGCGCCGGCTCAAGGTCGGCTACGCCCGGGCCGGACGGCTCATGGACCTTCTCGAGCAGGCGGGGGTCGTCGGCCCGCCCGACGGGTCGCGCGCTCGGGAGGTGCTGATGCGACCCGGAGAGCTGTCCGATCAGATCTAGTGGCGACCGAGGGCGGCCGCCCGGTGGGAGGGCCGGCGCCCCGCGGCTTCCGCTGGCGATGGGGTTCTGCTACCTTATCCGCCCTGATTGCATCCGCCCTGATTGCCGGGCCGCCCTCCGGCGGGGGGCGGCCGCTGTATGTCCTGGCGGCCAGCTTTCGCCGGACAGTGTATCCGCGGTGTAAGAGAGGACGGACAAGCCGCCCTAGCCGATTGCCGGCGATGCTCCTGAGCCAGTCGATGCGTATTCCAATCGAGGCCGAGGCCGCGACCACGCGCAATGCATCAACCGCAGGCGATGCTCCAATCCGTCGCCGAGCAAAGCGGCGGAATGCGTCCAGCGATCGTCCGTCGAGCGACCATCCCTCGCGCATCGCGCTCGTCACTCTCGGTTGCCCGAAGAATCTGGTCGACTCGGAGACTCTACTCGGGCTCCTGGGACGCGGCGGCTACGCGATGACCGGCGACCTCGATGGGGCGGACGTAGCGGTTGTCAACACCTGCAGCTTCATCGAGCCGGCGCGCCAGGAATCGGTGGAAGCCATCCTCGAGGTGGCGGCGCACAAGGGGCGCGGGCGGTTGCGGGGGCTTGTCGTCGCCGGCTGTCTGGCGCAGCGCTATGGGGCGGAGATCGTGCGCGAGATTCCGGAGGTCGATGCGGTCATCGGCACCGGAGAGCTGGGGCGGATCGTGTCGGTGGTCGACGATGTCCTCGCTGGACGCTCCGGCGGCGTTCATGTCGGTCAGCCCGGGGCGCCGGTCCCCGATTACGGGGCGCGGGTTCTGGCCACCCCTTCCCATTATGCGTACCTCAAGATCTCGGAAGGATGTGATCATCGCTGCGCCTTCTGCATCATTCCGGCGCTGCGCGGGCCGCTCCGCAGCCGCGAGGTCGAGCCGCTCCTCGACGAAGCGCGTCTCCTCGCCGGAGCGGGAGTGCGCGAGCTCCATCTCGTCTCTCAGGACACGACCGGCTACGGATCCGATCTCCCCGGAGGTCGCCGCGAGCTGATTCGCCTCTTGACCGGACTCGATGCCATACCCGGAATCGAATGGATCCGGCTTCTCTACACTCATCCGGCACTCTGGCGCACCGATCTCATGGATGCGGTGCGTGATCTCGAGCATGTCGTGCCCTATGTCGACATGCCGATTCAGCACGTGAGCGATCGCATGCTCAAGCGGATGAATCGCGGACTCTCGGGGCGGCGTCAACGTCAGGTGCTTGCCGAGCTCCGCCGGCGGATCCCGGGCATCGCCGTCCGCACCACCGTCATTGTCGGCCATCCCGGAGAGGAAGAGGCCGATATCGAGGAGCTCATCGATCTCATCGAGGAGTATCGCTTCGAACGCCTGGGCGCTTTCGCCTATTCGCGCGAGGATGGGACGGCGGCAGGCGAAGCCGTCGATCAGGTGCCGGCGCCGATCATCGGCGAGCGGCTGGGAAGGGTCGAGGAGGCGGCACGGCAGGTGGCGCTCGCTCATCATGCGGGGCGGGTGGGAACACGTATTCCGGTCATGGTGGACGGCCCCTCCGCTGGCGACGGCGGCCGCGCGCGGACCCCCGCGCGCTCCACCTGGGATGCCCCCGAGATCGATGGGCGGGTGTGGGTCGAGGGTGAGGGTTGGAGGCCGGGAACGATGCTCACGGTCGAGGTAACGGCTGCCGGGGCGCGCGATCTCACCGCGATTCCGTGCCCAGGGGGAGTTTGATCGATGCCGATGCGGTCGGCGGCGGGGACGCGCATCGCCCGCGTGAGTGGGCTTCTGGCCGTGGCCTTTTGGGTGGCGTCGGCCGGGGGTGATGAGCCTTCCCGCCGTTCATCGAACTTGGAGATGGTGCGCGGGGTGGCAAAACGGGCGATCGAGGCGATGTTCGTCAACATCGTGGTTCCCGGACGGCGGGTCGAGGTCTCGATCGAGCCCTATCACGAGACTGCCTGGTTGGTGCAGGATCTGGTGGGCGAGGCCTTGCGGGCGCGAGGCATCGAAGTCGTCGAAGCTTCCCTCTTGGCCACGCCGGCACCCCCGGACACGGGACGTCAAGCGGGGTCGAGTCCGGCTCCTGGTGACACCACACACGCTGCCGCAAGCGACAGCAGCCATCCGGCACCACATGACACCTCCGGTGCGAAAGCGAGCGGCGGATCAGCGACGGGTGGATCAGCGAGCGGCGGATCGCCGCCCGGTGGATCACAATCGGTAGGATCACCGGGCGGATCTCAGTCCCAGTCGGTCGGGTCGCAGACGAGCGGCGGCTCGTCCTCGAACGCCCCGCCCGGTGGGGGGTCGGCCGGGGGAAGCTTCCTCGAATCCGTCGCTGCGGCGCAGCGGAAGGCCGCCGCCGCCGGAGATGTGCCGGCGCCGATCAACCTCCCGGCCGCTTCGCCCGCGCCCTCGGGACCGGCGGTGGATGCGCATCTCGAGGTGAGAGTCGTCGAGCTCGGACTTCGTTACCCTGCCGTTCATCGCGGGCATCTCTTCTTCGGCGGGCGCACCGTCGAGCGCTTCGCGTCGGCCCGATTGCACAGCGAGCTCCGGCTCCACGGCGATTCGGCCGTGCGCTGGTCCGGGGAGGGGGAAGCGTCGGTGACCGACGAGGTCCCGGCCTCGCAACTCTCCACTCTCGAGGGACTCAAGTACCCGTTCAGCGAGCCCAAGCTACCCGGCGGGAGCGGCACTCGAATCATCGAGCCGATCATCGTCTCGGTCATCGTCGTCGGACTGGTTCTGCTTTTCGTCTCCAATCGGAGCTGAGCCGCAATCGAGGGTGGAACGTGCGGAGCTGGATCGGTCGGAGCCCGTGATCGCGTGAAGCCAAGAGCCACGCCAGGGCGAACGGGAGGGCTCGCTCTCCGGATACTCGGCGCGTTGGTCCTCGGTTGCGCCGCCGCATCGACGCGCAATCCCGGGACGCCGGAGGAAGATTTCGCCGCCGCCAAGCGTGAGTTCGACGAGCGTCACTTCTTCGACGCCGTGCTGCGACTGGGCGAGTTCATCGAGCACCACCCCGGCAGTGTTCTCGTTGATCAGGCGATCTATCTGCGAGGACGGGCCCATCAAGAACAGAAGGACTGGGCGCTGGCCGCCGCCGACTTCGAGCGGGTGGTCCAGGATTTCCCGGAGAGCCGCTTTGCCTGCGACGCCGAGTTTGCGCTCGGCGAGTGCTACTGGAAACAATCGCGCAAGTGGCCTTACGATCAGACCGAGACTCGCCGAACCGTCGATCAGTTCCGCCGCTACCTGACTCGCTGTCCCGATCACCCGCGGAAAGCGGAGGCCGAGGGGATCATCGCCAAGGCCCGGGGTCGATTGGCCGAGAAGGAGTTTCACACCGCGGAGCTCTATACCCGCATGCACCAGTACGAGGCGGCGCTCGTCTATTGCGACACCGTGATCACCGACTACGCCGACACGGCGTGGGTCTGTGGTGCACGCCGGCTCAAGGCCAGCGTCCTCGCCACGCTCAACCGGCCCGACGAGGCGAAGAGCGAGCTCGACTGGGTGCGCGGGAACTGCGGCAACCCGCCGGGGGTCCCCGAATCGGTCGAGCAGGGGGATCGCACCTCGAGCGGCGGCTGATGATCGGGATCTTCGGCGGCACCTTCGACCCCGTTCATATCGGGCACCTGGTGGTCGCCGAGCGAGTCGCCGAGGCGGAGCAACTCGCTCGCGTCCTCTTCCTTCCCGCCGGCCGTCCTCCCCACAAGCAGGGGAGGACTTTCGCACCCGCCGCCGATCGACTCGCAATGGTGGAGCGGGCGGTGGCCGGCAATCCTCGATTCGCCGTGTCGGCGATCGAGCTGGAGAGCGATGGTCCCTCCTTCACCATCGACACCGTGCGCAGGCTCAAAGCCGAGGGGGCGAGCCACCTGGCCCTGATTCTCGGAGCGGACAGCCTGGTCGAGCTCGGGACCTGGCGGCGACCGGAGGCGCTTCTCGGAGAATGTCGGGTGATCGTCGTCGAGCGTCCGGGCTTCGATCTTGCCGGGGCTCTGCCGGCGTTTCGCCAGAGCGCCCACATGATCGATGCTCCTCGCCTCGACATCTCGTCGAGCGACATCCGAGCTCGAGTGCGAGCCGGGTTGTCGATCCGTTACCTGGTGCCGGAGGCGGTGCGCGAGTACATCGCCGAGCACGGCCTCTATCGCGAAGGTTGAGCGATGCGGCCCCTCGTGGTCGGGGTCACCGGCGGGCTCGCATCCGGGAAGTCGACCCTGTGCCGGCTCCTCGCCGACCGGGGCCTGCCGGTGATCGATGCCGATCAGGTGGCGCGGGAGGTGACCGCTCCCGGGAGCCCTCTCCTCGTCGAGCTGGCCCGCGCCTTCGGCGCCGAGATCATTACTGCGGAAGGCGGTCTCGACCGGCCGCTTCTTGCTGCTCGCGCACTCACCGATCGGGCGAGTCAGGCGCGATTGAATTCCATTCTCCATCCGCCGATTCGCGAACGGCTCGCGATCGAAGTCGAGCGCCTGGGGAGGGAAGGGGCTCCGGCCGTCGTCATCGAAGCGACACTCGCCCTCGAAAGCGGCAACCGCGCGTTTTACGATTGGCTCGTGGTCGTGGTCGCTCCGGACGAAGAGAAGGTGAAGCGGGCCGCAGCGCGGGGGATGAGCGGCGAGGAAGCGCGGCGGCGGCTTGCCCTTCTCTGGACCGACGCCGATAAGGAGGCGCAGGCCGACCGGGTCATTCGGAACGATGGTAGTCTGGCGGCGTTGGCGGCGGCCGCCGAGGAGCTCGGGCGCGAGATCGCGGCGGCGGTCGAGCGGCGGGAAGGTGAGGAGGCACCGCCAACGCCGCCAGACTACCATCGTTCCGAATGACCCGGTCGGCCTGCGCCTCCTTATCGGCGTCGGTCCAGAGAA
>JBIOUT010000070.1:0-3578 GCA_044867365.1 Candidatus Eiseniibacteriota bacterium
CACGCGTTGGTCTGGAGCACCAATAGCGACGCCGGCCGAGTTGAAATCTCGACCGACGGCGGAACCACTTGGGTGATCGTCAAGACCCACACCAACTATCGAGGTGATCGAGGCCAGTTCAAGCGTGTGGACATCAATCTGAGCGGATACACCGGTCAGACCATCCGCTTCCGCTTCCGTTTCACGAGCGACGGCTCGGGCTTCGATGACGGTTGGAATATCGACGATGTCCGGCTCCTGGCGGACGGCACTTCTCTCTTCTTCGACGACTTCGAGTCAGGAACCGGTAACTGGACCCTCACCGGCGCGTGGGGTCTGAGTGTGACGAACGGCTACTCGAGCCTGGGCTCCATCGCCCCGACCGGGGTCTACACGACCACCCCGGTCATCCCACCGGTATCAATCGCCGAGGGCATGGGCTTTGCAGTGATGAGCGCCTCTTACACCGAGGCCAACGTCACCCGGAACGCCTATCAGGCGATCTATCACACCGCACCGCAATTCAAGGCGGCAAACGAGCTGGGCTACGACAACCTGTGTCCCAACACCGGAGCCTGCGTGGTGAATGCCGTCGAACCGAGTGCCGCTCCTCACCGCGCGGTCGTGCTCGAGCAGAACAAGCCCAACCCGTTCAACCCGACGACTGACATCAGCTTCGTTCTCCCCAGTGATTCACCGGTATCCCTCCGCATCTACGACGAGAACGGCCGGCTCGTTCGCACTCTTCTCGATGAGACGCACTTCCCTGCCGGCGAGCATGGCCTCTCCTGGAACGGGCTCGATGCGGGGGGTCAGCCCATGCACTCGGGCATCTATTTCTATGAGCTGCGAGTCAACGGCCAGGAGCACACCCGCAAGATGGTCCTCCTCAAGTAGGACGGACTGGGCGGGATCCCGGCCAGGGCCTCCGCCGGCAATATGAGCCGCGGTTTGCCACGGCGAGCCGCGGCTCATCGTATCTCTGCTGAGCCGGCATCGCTCCAAGCCCTTCCTCCTGCCGAAGCGGAAATCGTGGTCGCGGGCGCAGGACCCGCGGGCTCGACGGTCGCCGGGCTCCTCGCTCAGCTCGGTTACCGAGTGGTGCTGCTCGAGCGCCAGCATTTTCCTCGTTATCACGTCGGTGAATCGCTGACTCCCGCGATCGAGCCGCTTCTCGGCTTCTTCGGCGTCGCCGAGCGCGTCGATGCCGCGGGTTTCGTGCGCATGCCGGGACACACCTTCCACTGGGACGGCGGAGAGCGCACCGCTTACTTCAGCGAGACGCGAGGTGCAGACGGGGGCGTGGACGGCGGCGCATCGGCCGAGCGCGACATCTTCGGTTACCAAGTGTGGCGAGCGCGATTCGACCGATTCCTCCTCGACCGCGCCCGCGAGTTGGAGGTGGAAACATTCACCGGTGAAACAGTCACCGGCTATATCCAGGAGGGTGGAGCGGTCGGTGGCTTTCGTATCAGGAGGACCGACCGCCGGGCCGATCGACGAGAGCGAACGATCCGAGCCCGGCTAGTCATTGACGCTACGGGCCACGGAGTCCTGGCCCGGCCGTTGGGTGCTCGTCGCGCGGACGCGCCTCCTCGCTCGCTCGCGATCTGGGGCTACTGGATGGGGGCTGCGGATCCCCACGGCCGTGACGCCATGAACACGTTTGTGGAGAGCTTCCCCGACGGCTGGATCTGGACGGTGCGCGTGCGGCCTGATCTTCGCAATGTGACAGTGATGGTCGATCTCGACGCGGCGCTTCCGATCCTGCGGCAACAGGGCCGCCGCCGTTTCTATCTCGAGCAGATCGCGGCGACCACCGCCACGCGCGGCTTCCTCGCTCATGCTTGTCTCGCGACCCGGCTCAGGAGCTGCGAATCGAGTTGGTACCACGCTGAGCGGATCGGGGGCCCGGGATGGCTCCTCGCCGGCGATGCCGTGAGCTGGATCGATCCCCTCACCTCTCAGGGAGTGCGCAAGGCGATCGGATCTGGCATGACCGCGGCCGTGGTGGCCAACACCATGCTTCGTGAGCCCGAGATGACCGAGATCGCTCTCGACTATGGATTGGCGGAGGAAGAGCGCACCTACGCCTTCTTCCGCGACTCGGCGGTGCGGTCGCTCCTCGCCGAGTCGCGCTGGCCGGAGCGGCCGTTCTGGCGGCGCCGAGCTGCCGACCGGCTCGGTGCACCCGGACCGGAGCCGCCGCCGCCGCGACGGGAGGTCCTTCGGACTCTGGCGCGAACTACTTCGATCGCTCATTTGCGTCTGCACTGGTCCGCGGGCGCCCGCATCGAGCAAAAACCGGTGATGGTGCGCAATATTTTGCGGATGAGGCTCGTCGTCGTCACCGATGCCACGCCCGCCGGCGTTCAGGCGCCGGAGCTTGATCTCGAACAGCTCTTCCCCCTGGTCGCCGCCGGGGAGCCGCTCCCGAGCCTCGTCGACGCTTATCTCTCCCGGATTGGGCGTGGGCGTGATGGCCGAGCGGGCGTCCTCACCGAGCTCGAGCGATTGGTGGACGAGGGCGCCTGCGACGTTGAAGTGACGTAGCCAAGTGCGGAACGAACCGCCCGCCAGATGCAACCATTCGGCAGTGCAGCGGCCGGTGAGAAGTGACGGGACATCCTCCTGCGCCTCCCTGCAATCCGACCGTGGGGAGAGAACACTAACGGGATGCGGGAAATGATCACGAAGCCCGTGACGCGCTCCGAGGCGGCCAGCTTAGAGGCTCACGGCGGGGCGGCGGACTGCCCTCTCCGCCGGCTCCCGGAAGCGGTCATCGGGAAAGCGCTCCTGCGCTTTGGCGAGGACGGCGCGCGCTTCTTCGCCTCTTCCCATGCGAGCAAGAGCGATCGCCAGGAGATAGAGATCGGTCCCCTCGTTCCCCGGCTGGTGGAGCTGAACCGCCCGACTTAAGTTCGCGAGCGCCGGACGATAACGGCCGAGCTGGAGCTGCGCCGTCCCGAGGGTTCCCAGGTAAAAAGGATTCTTTGGTTCGGCGCGCACCGCCTTCTCGGCGAAGGGAAGCGCCTCTTTCGGCCGCTGGAACTCCGGATCCTCGGCGGTGAGATAGAGCCAGGCGAGATTGTTGGCGGTGCTCGGATCTCGGCGGCCGGAGAGGACCCGACGGTAGAGCCGCTCGGCCTCGGCGTAGCGCTCGAACCCGGCCAGTCGAACCGCCGCCTCCGCCAACCACGGGTAATGCAAGCGATCGAGCCGGGTGCCGATAGCGGAATCCACGACTGTCGCCGCTCCGGCACTGTCGCCGGCAAGCTCGAGCGCCCGGCCGCGATCGAGGAGGACGAGCGGCAGCCAGGGCTCGCCGCCGCGGGCGCTCGTGCGAGCGCTATCGAGGAATGCCAATGCGCGCCCCGAGTCGCCTTGACCGAGCCGCTCGGTCGCCATCGACCAGTATTCGAGGCTCGGATAGGCAACCGTCACTCGATTGTGGATGGCGAGGCCGATGGCGACGGCGATCATGAACGCCGCACCTGTAGCGGCGACCCGATAGAGGAGGTCCGGACCGCGGCGGGCGAAGGTGGCGTCTCCGATCAGGAGGGAGAGCACCACTCCAGAGAAGAGTCCTCCCAGGTGAC